>NZ_JBJHAH010000012.1:0-128815 GCF_054050915.1 Modestobacter sp. SYSU DS0875
CCCCCCCCCCCCCCCCCCCCCCCCCCCCCCCCCCCCCCCCCCCCCCCCCCCCCCCCCCCCCCCCCCCCCCCCCCCCCCCCCCCCCCCCCCCCCCACGGTGAGCCAGGACGCGGCCGATCGGTGCGAGCATGCGGGCATGAGCAGCGACGTCGGCCCCGCGGTGAGCGCACTGGCCATCAACGTCACGGTGCCCGAGGCGCTCCGCTGGACGGACACCCGGCGGGGCGAGGAGTTCGTGCTGACGACGCTCAACGTCCGGCTGCTCCCGGACGGGCACGTCGCGGCCAAGGCCTACGGGCGACCCACCGCCGGTGGCCGCGGCGGGTACGTCTCGTTCCCCGTGCCCGCCCGCGGCGAGCTCACCGCGCTGGTGGTCGCGGCAGCCGACCGGGCGGCACAGCTGTGGGCGGCCCACCGCGGACTCGGCTGACGCCAGCGGCCCCGGCCGGCGGGCTCAGCGGAACTTGTGGGTGAGGCTGTCCATCGTGCGCTGCACGGAGGCGATCTTCACGTGCGACAGCCCGCCGTCGGCACCGGCCAGCATCATCGCCTCGTGCGCGGCGCGCAGGGTGTCCCAGACGACGTCCGCCGGGCCCTCCAGCGTGGTGCCCAGCGCGCCGACCTCGTAGCGCAATCCGGAGCCGGCGATCGCGCCGATCGCCGCCTCCACGTGCGCGTGCGGGTTCCCGGGGGTGCCGGGCGGCGAAGGCGCGACCTGGATCTCGGCGATCACCCACTCGCCGCTGGGCTCGGTCACTGCTGCTGGCCCTCGACGTCGGCCACCCGGTTCTCCCCGGCACTGCGGTCGGCGACCCGGGCCGCCCACTCGACGATCCGGCGGGCGACGTCCTGCTCGGTCAGCCCGGCGTCGGCCAGCACCTGACCGCGGCTGCCGTGGTCGAAGAAGCGCTGCGGCAGGCCCAGGGTGCGCACCGGCACGTCGCAGTCGCGGTCCTGCAGCGCCTGGCTGAGCGTCGTCCCCACGCCGCCGGCGCGGCCGCCGTCCTCGACGGTGACGACCAGCCGGTGCTCGCCGGCGAGCGCGACCAGCTCGTCGGCGACCGGCAGCACCCACCGCGGATCGACGACCGTCACATCGATGCCGTGGTCGGCCGCGCGCTCGGCGACGGCCAGGCACATCGGCACCAGCGAGCCGACGGCGACCAGCAGCACCTCCGGCGTCGCCGCCCGGCGCAGCACGTCGACCGGGCCGCGACGCTCCAGCGCGGGCACCTCGACCGGCAGCGCGCCCTTGGGGAAGCGGACGACGGTGGGCGCGTCGGCGACCTCCATCGACTCCCGCAGCGCCTCGCGCAGCGTCGGCTCGTCCCGCGGCGCGGCCAGGCGCAGGCCGGGGACGACGGAGAGGATCGACATGTCCCACATGCCGTTGTGCGAGGCGCCGTCGGAGCCGGTGACCCCGGCGCGGTCGAGCACCACGGTGACCGGCTGCCGGTGCAGCGCGACGTCCATCAGCAGCTGGTCGAAGGCCCGGTTGAGGAACGTCGAGTAGACGGCGACGACCGGGTGCAGCCCGGCCATCGCCAGCCCGGCGGCCGAGGTCAGCGCGTGCTGCTCGGCGATGCCCACGTCGTAGGTGCGTTCGGGGAACCGCTCGGCGAACGGCGCGAGGCCGGTGGGGTGCAGCATCGCGGCGGTGATCGCGACGACGTCGGACCGCTCGGTGCCGATGCGCACCAGCTCGTCGGCGAAGACGTCGGTCCACTCCGGCCCCTTGGCCGCCGACGAGAGTCCGCTGTCGGGCTCGAAGACACCCGTGGAGTGCCAGGCGTCGACGGTGTCGGTCTCCGCCGGCGGGTAGCCGAACCCCTTGGTGGTGACCGCGTGCACGATCACCGGCCCACCGAAGGAGCGGGCGCGGCGCAGCGCGTGCTCCATCATCTCGACGTCGTGGCCGTCGACCGGGCCGACGTACTTCATGCCGAGGTCCTCGAACATGCCCTGCGGGGACAGGACGTCCTTGAGGCCCTTCTTGATCGCGTGCAGCGCGTCGTAGAGCTTCGTGCCCACCACCGGCGCCTTGTGCAGCGCCTGCCGGACGGCGGCCAGCGCCTCCTCGTAGCCCGGGCGCAGCCGCAGGCTGGCCAGCGCGTCGGCGACGCCGCCGATGGTCGGCGAGTAGGAACGGCCGTTGTCGTTGACCACGATGACGACGGCGCGGTCCTGGGCGGCGGCGATGTTGTTCAGCGCCTCCCAGGCCATGCCGCCGGTCAGCGCGCCGTCACCGATGACCGCGGCCACCGGCCGCACGTCGCCGCGGACGGCGAAGGCCTTGGCCAGCCCGTCGGCGTAGGACAGCGAGGTGGAGGCGTGGCTGTTCTCCACCCAGTCGTGCGGGCTCTCCGCCCGGCTCGGGTAGCCGGACAGGCCGCCCCGCTGGCGCAGCTGGGCGAAGCCGTCCAGGCGCCCGGTGAGCAGCTTGTGCACGTAGGACTGGTGCCCGGTGTCGAAGACGATCGGCTCGCGCGGGGAGTCGAACACCCGGTGCAGCGCGATGGTCAGCTCGACCGCGCCGAGGTTGGGGCCGAGGTGCCCACCGGTCTTCGCCACGCTGGCGACCAGCGCGTCGCGGATCTCGGCGGCCAGGACCGGCAGCTGGTCCGGTCGCAGCGCCCGGAGGTCGGCGGGCCCGGTCAGCGAGCTGAGCAACGACACGACGGGGCAGGGTCCTCTCGACGACGACGGCGCCCGGGAGGGCACTGCCGGTGGGATCCCAACTGTAACTGCGAACCGGCGAGCTGCCCGGTGAGCGGCGGATCTACAGCCGCGGTACCCAGCGTTCACCGCGCAGCGCGCCGGCGACCACCTCGACGCCCCGCGCCGCCCGGTTGAGCCGGGCACCCTCGCGCTCGTAGGCCGTCATCGCCGCCTCCATGGCGTCGGGCGGCAGCTGGTCGGCCAGCTCGACCCGCACCGTCCGCCAGCCGGCGCGGGCGGCCTCCAGGCCCGCGGCCACGTGGTCGGCGGCGAAGCGGGCCAGCAGCACCGGGTACCGGCGCAGCACCTCGTGCGCGCGGTAGTCCGGCGGCACCAGGTCGTAGAGCCAGGCGACGGCGGTCTGCTCCCAGTCGGGGGCGCCCGGCGGTGCGACCTCGTCCGGCCAGCCCGGGGGCAGTGCGTCGCTCACCGGACCAGTGTGCGGCCGACCCGGCCGCCACCCCGGCACCGGATCGCACGTGTGTTCGAAGTGTGACCCGGCGTCGCGGTCGCGCTGCAGGCCCACCGTCCGTCCATCATGATCAACTCGCCCCCTCCCCCCGGGAGCAGCGGCACGAGAGAGGAGCTCGGGTGAACGGCGGGACGGCATCGGTCAGCGGCGGGTGGTCCAGTCTCGTGGCCACGGTGGTCACGGTCGCCCTCGTGGTGGTCTTCCACCGGCTGCGCGACCGCAGGGTGCTCGCCGGCGACGCCCGGTCGGTGTTCTCGACGCGCCTGGCCGGCAGCTACCTCGCCGGAGTGCTGGCCTTCTGGGCGGCGAACGTCGTCGGGTTCACCTGGCTGGCGGTGACCGGCCGGACGTCGGCCAGCACGTCGGAACCGCTGATCGCCCTGCCCGCCGGACTGGCCATCCTGGCCTACGCCGTCCTGGCGGCGCTGGTCTGGAACCGGGTGGCACGGGCCGATCCCGAGCTCTCGGGTCCGGTGGCCCAGCTCGGCCGGTTCGTCCGGGTGGCCTACGGGTCCGCCGCGCCCGCCGCGTGGCGCCGGCTCCGCGCGGACGCCTGACGCCGTCCCGTCGGACCCGCTCCCTACGGTCACGGCGTGCCCGAGACCGACGCCACCGACCACCTGACCGAGACCCGCACCGCCTACGACACGGTGGCGGCCTCCTACGAGGAGCTGGCCCGGTCGCTGCTCGCGGAGAGCCCGATGGACCGGGCGCTGCTGGGCGTCCTCGCCGAGCAGGTGCTCGCCGGCGGTGGTGGTCCGGTCGGCGACCTCGGGTGCGGGCCGGGGCGGATCACCGCCCACCTCGCCGGCCTCGGCCTGGACGCGTTCGGGGTCGACCTCTCCCCCGGCATGGTCGAGGTGGCCCGGGGGTGCCACCCGCAGCTGCGCTTCGAGGTCGGGTCGCTGCAGGCACTCGACCTGCCGGACGGCGGCCTGGCCGGCGCGCTCGCCTGGTACTCGGTGATCCACACCCCGCCCGAGCGGCAGCCGGCCGTCTTCGCCGAGCTGGCCCGGGTGCTGCGGCCCGGCGCACCGCTGCTGCTGGCGTTCCAGGCCGGCACCGACGAACCGGTGCACCACCGGCAGGGTTACGGCCACGAGATCTCGCTGCACGGCTGGCGCCTGGACCCCGACCGGGTGGAGCGGCAGCTGGCCGACGCCGGCCTCGCCGTGCGCGCCCGGGTGCTCCGCGAACCCGACGGCTCCCCGTACGAGAAGAGCCGCCAGGCCTACCTGCTCGCCGCTCGGTCCTGACCCGCCGGCCGCCCGGCCCGCACCGCAGGGCGCAGCGTCCACAGCCGGGCGCCGGCCACCGCGGCGAGCAGACTCCCCAGCAGCGCCGACAGCCGGTCGCCGTCGGCCGCGTTGACGACGGTGGTCCCGACGGTGAACAGCAGTGCCGCGAGCCAGAAGCCGCGGCTCACCGGGCGCAGCAGCAACCAGGCGTACGCCGAGCGCGCCCAGCCGGCCAGGCGCGCGCCGCCCGTCGGATCAGCCACGGCGCGAGCGTAGGGGCGGAGGCGGGTGACGCCGTGGCGACGCCCCGGGCAGCCCCGAGCTCAGGCGGGCACGAGCAGCGCGACGCACTCCACGTGGGCGGTCATCGGGAAGCAGTCGAAGGCGCGCAGGTCGGCCAGCCGGTACCCGGCCCCGGCGAACGCGGCGACGTCCCGGGCCAGCGACGCGGGGTCGCACGCCACGTAGACGACCGCCCGTGGCCGCGCGCCGGCGATCACCCGGCTCACCTCCGGCCCGGCGCCCGCCCGCGGCGGGTCCAGCACGACGACGTCGGGCCGCTCCAGGTCGCCCAGCAGCTCGGTGAGCCCGGCGGCGTCCACGTCGCCCTGCCACACCTCGGCCTGCGGCAGGCCGGCCAGGTTGGCGTCGGCGGCGGCGCAGGCGGCCTCGTCGGACTCCACGCACACCACCCGCCCACGCTCCCCCACCGCGGGCGCCAGCGCGCCACCGAAGAGACCGGCGCCGGCGTAGAGGTCCAGCACCGTCTCCTCCGGCTGCGCCGCGGCGAACTCCCGGACGGCGCCGACCAGCGCGTCGGCGGCGGCCGGGTGCACCTGCCAGAAGCCGGTGCCCTCGACCTCCCAGTCTCGGCCGCCGGCGGTGCGCTGCGCCCTCCCGGCCGGCTCCTCGGGCACCTCGGCCCCGGGCCGCAGCACCTGGGTCTCCAGCGGCCGGCCGCGGCGGTCCAGCGTCGTCGTCGTGACCACGCCGGCCGAGTCCAGCGCGACGTCCACCGCGCCGGCGTCCAGCCAGCGGCGGGACAGCACCGCCTGCGCGGCGGGCTCGGCGGTGATCGGGCAGTCGTCGAGTGGGACGACGTCGTGCGAGCGGTGCCGGCGCAACCCGGGCGCACCGGTGCGGTCGACGGCGAACCGGGCCCGCGAACGCCAGCGCAGCGGGCCCCCGGGCAGCGGCTCGACGGCCACGTCGACGTCCAGCCCGGCCAGCCGGGACAGCTGCTCGCGCACGACGTCGGACTTCAGCCGGAGCTGGCCCTCGTGGCTCACGTGCTGCCAGTCGCAGCCACCGCAGCGCCCGGGCCCGCTGTAGGGGCAGGGCCGCTCGACCCGATCCGCCGCGGCCTCGAGCACCTCGACGGCGTCGGCGCGGCAGAAGCCCTTCTGCCGGTCCTCGGTCACCTCGACGACGACCCGTTCACCGGGCAACGTGTGCCGGACGAACACCACCCGGCCCTCGTGCCGGGCCACGCAGTGCCCCCCGTGCGCGACGGGGCCCACGGTCACCTCGAAGCGGCGGCCCGTCCATCCGCCGGACGAGTCCGGCGCCTGGCGCTGCGTCCGGGCCGGGGGACGTCGGCGGCGCTCAGCCATAGGGCGTGTGCTCGCTCTCGTCGGTCAGCCCACGGCGCAGGTCGCCCGGCGCGGGGCCCCCGGCGGGGGTGCTCTCCCGGTCCATCGAGCTCTCCAGCTGCCACGGCACGCTGGTGATCATCACGCCGGGCTGGAACTGCAGCCGGGTGCGCAGCCGCAGCGCGCTCTGGTTGTGCAGCACGTTCTCCCACCAGTGGCCGACGACGTACTGCGGGACGAACACCACCACCAGCTCCCGCGGGCTGGCGCGGCGGATGTCCTTGACGAAGTCGACGACCGGCCGGGTGATCTCCCGGTAGGGCGACTCCAGCACGGTGAGCGGGACGGGGATGTCGTAGCGGTCCCAGTCGGCCTGCAGCGCCCGGGTCTCGGCGTCGTCGACGTTCACCGTCAGTGCGGTGAGCACGTCCGGGCGGGTGGCCCGGGCGAACGCCAGCGCCCGCAGCGTGGGCTTGTGCACCTTGGAGACGAGCACCACCGCGTGCACCTTGCTCGGCAGCGTGCGGGCGTCGGTGTCGGGCACCAGCTGCCGGGAGACGTTCGAGTAGTGCCGGTTGATCGCCCGCATCAGCAGGAAGATGAACGGCATCACCAGGATGACCAGCCACGCCCCGCGGGTGAACTTGGTGATCACGATGATCACCAGCACGACCGAGGTCAGCGACCCGCCGATGGTGTTGATCAGCTGCGAGCGGCGCATCCGGGCCCGCTCCTGGCGGTCCTCGGTGCCCCGCAGCTCCCGGTTCCAGTGCCGGACCATGCCCCACTGGCCGATGCTGAAGCTGGTGAAGACCCCCACGATGTACATCTGGATCAGCCGGTTCGGGTCGGCGTCGAACCCGACGATGAGCAGTGCGGCGAAACCGGCCAGCAGCAGGATCCCGTTGCTGTAGACCAGCTTGTCGCCGCGGGTGTGCAGCTGGCGGGGCATGAACCGGTCCTGGGCGAGCACCGAGCCGAGGAGCGGGAAGCCGTTGAACGCGGTGTTGGCCGCCAGGATCAGCACCATCGCGGTGGCCGCCTGGATGTAGAAGAAGCCGACCGAGGTGTCCCCGCCGAAGGTGGCCGCCGCCAGCTGCGCGATGACGGTGCGCTGCGGGTCGGTCTCGCAGTCGCCCGGGAAGCCGACCAGGTCGCAGGTGTGCTCGGCGTACTTGACGTCGGCGAGCAGGGCCAGCGCCGTCACCCCGGCGAACATCGTCGCCGCGATGCCGCCCATCAGCGCCAGCGTGGTGGCGGCGTTCCTGCTCTTGGGCGGGCGGAAGGCGGGCACCCCGTTGGCGATCGCCTCGACACCGGTCAGCGCGGTGCACCCGGACGCGAAGGCGCGCAGCGCGAAGAACACCAGGGCCAGCCCGGCGAGGTTGTCGTAACCCGGCTCCGGGGTGATCGACCAGCCCGCGCTCTCGGCGATCACCGGGGAGTCGGTGGCGAAGTCCCGGATCAGCCCGGTGACGATCATGATCATGATGCCGGCGACGAAGAGGTACGTGGGGACGGCGAAGGTCTTCCCCGACTCCCGCAGCCCCCGCAGGTTCGCCGCGGCCAGCAGCGCGACCAGCCCGACCGCGATGAGCACGCGGTGCTCGTTGAGCGTCGGGAACGCCGAGATGATGTTGTCGGTGCCCGCCGACACCGACACCGCCACGGTGAGCACGTAGTCGGTGAGCAGCGCGCTGGCCACGGTCAGCCCGGCGAACTGGCCGTGGTTCTTCATCGCGACCTCGTAGTCGCCCCCGCCGGAGGGGTAGGCGTGCACCACCTGCCGGTAGGACAGCACGACCACGGTGAGCAGCAGCACCACGACCACGGCCAGCCAGGGCGCCAGGAACAGGAAGGCCGTGCCGGCCAGCGTGAGCACGATCAGGATCTCCTGGGTGGCGTAGGCCACGGAGGAGAGCGGGTCGCTGGCGAAGATGGGCAGCGCCAGGTGCTTGGGCAGCAGCGACTCACCGACGCGGTCGCTGCGGACCGGCCGGCCGAGGACGAGTCGCTTCGGGAGTTGTCCGAGGTCGGACAGGGATGGCACGGCGGCGATGGTACGGACGCGCGGGGTCGCTGGACGCCCGGACGGGGCGACCTCACTCACACGGGCCCCCCGGTGGGGTCGGCAGCGGCCGTGCGCACCCGCCGTCGCCCTGACCCGGGTGTAGCTTCGCCCGCTGGGACCCGGGCGTCGCGCGCGGGCACGAGATGTCGATCGGGCGGGGTGGGACAGTGCACGTGGTCGTCATGGGCTGCGGCCGCGTCGGGTCGGCGATCGCCCGGCGCCTGGAGACGATCGGGCACAGCGTCGCGGTCATCGACCAGGACCCGGAGGCGTTCCGCCGGCTCGGCCCGGAGTTCGGCGGCCGGCAGGTGACCGGGCTCGGCTTCGACCGGCAGACGCTGCTCGACGCCGGCATCGACTCCGCCGGCGCCTTCGCCGCGGTCAGCAGCGGCGACAACTCCAACATCATCAGCGCCCGGGTCGCCCGGGAGACCTTCGGCGTCGAGCACGTCGTGGCGCGCATCTACGACTCCAAGCGCGCGGAGGTCTACGAGCGGATGGGCATCCCGAGCGTGGCCACCGTCCCGTGGACGGTGAACCGGCTCATGCGCGAGCTGCTGTCGGTCAAGGTCACCGAGATCTGGCGCGAGCCCACCGGACAGGTGCTGCTCATGCGGGTCACCGTCACCGACAGCTGGGTGGGCCGGCGGCTCACCGAGCTGGAGGCCGCCTCCGGCGCCCGCGCCGCCTGGTTGCTCCGGTTCGGGGAGGCCCAGCTCCCCACCCCGGCCACCGTGCTGCAGACCGGCGACCACCTGGTCGTCGCCGCCACCGACGACATCACCGACCGCGTGCACGAGGTCATGAAGCAGGCCCCGGCCGCAGGAGGGCACCGCTGATGCGCGTCGCCATCGTGGGGGCCGGGGCCGTCGGCCGCTCCATCGCCACCGAGCTGCTCGGCAACGGGCACAGCGTGATGCTCATCGAGCGCAACGGCTCGCGGGTCAAGCCCAAGGCCGTGCCGGGCGCCGAGTGGGTGCAGGCCGACGCCTGCGAGGTCTCCTCGCTGGAGGAGGCCCAGCTGGCCACCTGCGACGTGGTCATCGCCGCCACCGGTGACGACAAGGCCAACCTGGTGGTCTCCCTGCTGGCCAAGACCGAGTTCGCGGTCAACCGCGTCGTCGCCCGGGTCAAGGACCCGCGCAACGAGTGGCTCTACACCGAGGCCTGGGGCGTCGACGTCGCCGTCTCCACCCCGCGGGTGCTCGCCGCCCTGGTCGAGGAGGCCGTCACCGTCGGCGACGTCGTCCGGCTGATGAGCTTCCGCAAGGGGGCGGCGAACCTGGTGGAGATCACGCTGGCCGAGGACACCCCCTGGGTGGGCCGGCCGCTGCGTGAGGTGCCGCTGCCCCGGGAGACCGTGCTGACCACGATCCTGCGCGGTGACCGGGTGATCACCCCGGCTCCCGACGAGCCGCTGGAGGCCGGCGACGAGCTGCTGTTCGTCACCCACGGCGACATCGAGGAGGAACTCCAGCGGATCCTCTGCCCCGACGGCAGCTGTTGATCGAGGGGCCCCCTCCCCCACGCCTCGCGAGCTCGGCGCAGGCCCCTGAGGGTGGCCGTCAGGCGGGGCGCTGCTCCTGGTCGGGAGTCGACTCCGGAGCGCGGTGGCGGTGCAGGCGGGCCACCACCCACAGCGTGACCACCAGCTGGACGGCGGTGACCGGCAGGCCCAGCACCACCGACGAGGTGCCCAGCCAGCCCACCTCGTTCTGCCAGTAGAAGAGGCCCTGGACCAGGGCGCGGAGCAGGAACACCCCGCCCCACAGCACGGTGAGCCAGGAGTAGGCCCGCAGCATCCGCGGGTCGTCACGCCAGTGCACCTCCGGGGCGGCGTCCGGCTGCCGGGCCCGGACGACCACCTCGGCGGCGGCGTCGACGTCGACCGCGGGCACCGCGCTCCGCCGACCGGGGAGCCGGCCGCGCAGCGACGACAGCCGGTGCCCCGACATGGCCCCGAGGTGGCTGGGCGCCAGCCACTCGGCGACCACCCCGACCAAGGGCCGGCGGAACAGCAGCGACCCGAGCAGCACCACGGCGATGCCGGCGTTGCGCACGATGCCGAGGACGAAGAAGTCGCGGGCCTCCCCGGTCCGCCAGGCGATGGCCACGGCGACGGCGACGGCGAACAGGCCGCTGATCGCCTGCTGGACGGTCTGCCGGCGGACCAGCCGCAGCAGGAACACCACCAGCGCAGCGACGACCGCCGTCCAGATGCCGACCCGCAGGCCACCGATGGCGTTGGCGACGACGAACGCCACGGTCGGCAGCGAGGCGTCGACCATGCCGCGCCACCCGCCGAGCTGATCGAGCACCAGGTGCCGGTCGAAGGTGAACGCCTCGTCGTCGGACCGGCCGGCCCCCGACGGGCGGGTCACCCGGCGCTCAGCTCGTACCGGGGGTTGTAGATGACCCGCCGCCCCTCGAACGCCGCGAAGCGGCCACGGGCGGTCAGTCGCCGGCCGGGCTCGATCCCGGGGATCCGCCGCCGGCCGAGCCAGACGAGGGTGACCGACCCGGAGCCGTCGAACAGCTCGGCCTCCAGGGTGGGCACCGTCTCCCGCGGGGTGTAGACGACCGACTTCAGCCGGCCGGTGACGGTGACCACCTCACCCTTGCGGCAGTCGCTGAGCGGCTCGCATCCGGAAGAGGCGACGTCGGACTGCAGGGCCTGGGCATCGACCTCGTGGTCGTCGGCGGTGAGCTTCTGCAGGGTGCGGGACAGCCAGCCCCGCGCTCCCGGCTGGGCGGCCGGTGCCCCGGCCCTGGTCTCGGTCACGCGCCCAGGGTAGTGCCGTGCCGGGCGGCTGTCCGGCGTGTGCTGAGCCACTCGACGGTGCGTCGCCAGGGGTCGCCGCCGACGTCGATGAGGGCCATGTGGTCGCCGTCCACGACGTCCACGTCGACCCGGTCGCCGGCACGCGCGGCCGCCGCGGCGTACCGCTCGCTCTGCGCCTGCGGGACGGAGGTGTCCCGGGCGCCGTGCACGCACAGCGTCCTGGCACCGGTGGGCAGCAGCCGGACCGGGTCGGCGAGGGCGTACCGGTCGGGGACGTCGTCCGGGCCGCCCCCGAGGAGCTCCTGGGTCGCGCCGTTCCCGAGGCCCGCCGCGGCGGCGGCGGCGAGGTCCAGCACGCCGGCCTGCAGCACCGCGGTGGTCACCCGCACCCGGGGGGTCGCACCGGGCGCACCCGGCGGCAGCGACCCGCGCCCGGCCAGCCAGGCGGCCAGGTGCCCGCCCGCCGAGTGGCCGACCACCGTCACGTCACCGAGATCGAGGCGCCCCCGGTCGGGCAGCTCGGCCAGCGCGTCCACGGCCGCCGCGACGTCGGCGAGGGTGGTCGGCCAGCCCCCGCCGGCACCGACCCGGCGGTACTCGACCGCGACGGCCGCCCAGCCGCGCCCGGCCAGGTCGGCAGCCAGCGGGCGGGCCAGCTCGATGCCGTAGGGGGCGCGCCAGAAGCCGCCGTGCACGACCACCGCGACCGGCGCGGGCGCATCGCCGCCCGGCAGGGTGAGCTCGAGGAACTGGTCGGTCGCCGGCCCGTAGCGGTGCACCGCCGGTGCGGTCACCCGGCGGTGCCGGTCGGCGGGGCCGCCGGGCGGCCGGTCGGCGGTGCCGCCGGGCGGCCGGCCTGCTGCTGGCGGGCCAGCTGCTCGGCCGCCTGCGGCGGCAGGGTGAGGGGCAGCGGGTCGCGCACCGGCATCGGCTGGCTGCCGCGGACCACCACGATCTCCCGGAACGCGCCCTCCAGGGCGGTCGCGTCGCCGTCCGGCGCCGCGGCCGGCCCGCTCAGCAGCCCGCGCAGGAACCACCGCGGGCCGTCGACGCCCAGGAACCGGGCCGCTCGCCGCTCCGGCTTGGGCGGGGCCGGCTGACCGGGCTGCGCCCCCGCGGTGGCCACCACCGTGCCGGTCAGCTCCGCACCGAACGGCCCCTCGGACTCCGTCAGCCGCCCGCCCTGGCCGCTGGCGCTGCGGGCCAGCTCCGCGCGGACCTCGTCCCACAGGCCACCGGCCCGCGGCGCGGCGAACACCGAGACCTGCAGCAGCGACTCCCCCGCCCGCAGGGTGGCAGCGACCACCTGCTGCTGCTGGTTGACCTCGACCCGCAGCTCCATCCCGGGCAGGGCCGGCAGGCGCAACGACCCGAGGTCGATGCGCGGCATCCCGTCGTCCGGGGCGTCGGCGACGTCCCACGGACCGGAGGTCTCCAGCTCGACCCGCTCGCGGACCTGCGGCTCCGGCGGGACACCGCGCTCGCGCAGGGTCCGGTCGATCCGATTGCGCCGTCGTCCGATGGGCATGTCAGGGCCGTCCTTCCGTGGGGTCTGCGGCCAGCGCCGTGTCGTCTGCGACCAGTGCCGTGGCGCCGCCGGTGGAGCCGTGGCCGCCGCTGCCGCGCTCGCTGCCCGGCAGCTCGGTCACCGGCACGAACCTGGCCCGCACCACCGGCTGCACGACCAGCTGGGCGACCCGGTCACCGCGGGAGAGCCGGAGGGTGGCGCCGGGATCGAGGTTCACGAGGTTCACCTTGATCTCGCCGCGGTACCCGGCGTCGATCGTGCCGGGGGCGTTGACCAGGCTCAGGCCCAGCCGGTGGGCGAGTCCGGAGCGCGGGTGCACGAACCCGGCGTACCCGGCCGGGATGGCCACCGCCACCCCGGTGCCGACGAGCGCCCGCTGGTGCGGGGCCAGCTCGACGTCCTCGGCCAGGCAGAGGTCGGCGCCCGCGTCACCGGGGAGGGCGTAGGCCGGCGCCACCGCACCGGCGGAGGTGAGCAGCACCGGGACGTCGACGGCGTCGTCGGCCGGGGCCGGACGGCCGGGAGGGAGTGCGGACACGCCGCGAGGCTAGCCGCGCGGCGTGGCTCCGGACCGGGGCGGGGGCAGCGGCGTCCGCAGGTCCGCGCGCACCCGCTCGGCCAGTGCGGTGGTCGCCTTCCGGTTGCCCCGCGCAGCGAGGGTGGCGCCGACCAGCAACGGCGCCAGGGACGTGGTGCTGCGGGCCAGCCGGCGGGTGAGCTGGCGGCGCAGGGCCGCCGCCCCGGCCGAGCCGATCATCCCGAACAGCCCGCCGGAGGAGGTGGTCCCGACGGCGTGCTGGGTGCTCCAGCTGGCCAGGTAGGCGGAGGCGCGCCGGCGGGCGTCACCGGCGGCCGGCCGGCCGGCGAGCTCGTGCAGCTCGCCGACGAGCACCACCTCGACGGCGGCGGTGAGCGCCGTCTGCGCGCCGAGCTCCAGCGGCACGGCGAGCATCGTCGGCGGGGCGAACCACTGGGCCGCCGCCAGCCCACCCGTGGCCGCGCCGACGGCCCCGGTCAGGCGGGCCGCCCGGGCGACCAGCGCCTCGGCGATCTCCTCGTCGGTTGCACCCGGGTGGGCGGCGCGCAGCCGCGCCCGGTCCCGGATCGGCAACCGTGGGGCGGCGGCGTCGAGCAGGTCGCCCAGCAGCCCGCCCGGAGCCGTGGCCCCACGCGACCGGCCGCTGCCGGCAGCGCGGTCGTCCCCGCCCCGGGCCGATCGGGCGGCGCCGGCGATGGCCGCGGCCACCTCCGACAGCACCCGGCCCGCGGCACCCGCGCCGGTCCGGTCCTGCCCCGGGGAGGAGGCCGAGGCCGCCTCCCGGCCCAGCAGGCCGGCGACGGCGTCGGCCAGTGCCCGGGCCGCCGCTCCGAGGCCGGGGCCGACGACCTCGCCGACCAGCGGCTCCTCGGTGGCGCCGACGGGGCGCGCCGGCGGGACGTCCCGCGGCGCGCCGTTCCGGTGACCGGACTCGCTCATCGTCGTCCCCCAGGTGAGGTGCTGGAACGGCCCCCGTGCCGGGCCCCGCCGCGAGCGTGCGAGTGGTGGGGGCACGGGGGTCCTTCTTCAGGAGCAGTCGCGGCAGAACAGCTTCAGGAGCAGTCGCGGCAGAACAGCTGGTCGCCACGGCTGGAGGCCAGCCGGCTGCGGTGCTGCACGAGGAAGCAGCGGGAGCAGGTGAACTCGTCCTCCTGCTTGGGCAGCACCCGGACCGTGAGCTCCTCGTTGGAGAGGTCGGCACCGGGGAGCTCGAGGTTCTCGTTGAAGTCGGTCTCGTCGACGTCGACCGAGGACGACTGCGCCTCCGCGCGGCGGGCCTTGAGCTCCTCGAGGGAGTCCTCCCCGAGCTCGTCGGCCTCGTTGCGGCGGGGGGCGTCGTAGTCGGTGGCCATGGGGTGCCCCTTCTCTCTGTTCATCGCGGGCGTGCTGCCCGTTCGTCGCCGGCGGCGCCGTGGCGCCGCCGGCCGGTGGTTTCGGCCGCCGGAGCGGCCGGGTGTCGGTCGCCGGCCGGGGCCCACGGGGTGGACGCCAGCACTCCGGCAGGCCCCCCAACGTGGTCCGGCCCCGGTTTGTGCCCGCCCGGGCGAGGGCGACACATCGGGCGCACGGAGCGACCACCGGGCGGCCGCCCAGCACGGGGAGCGCCAGAGGCTACCCTGCGCCGATGGCGACTCCGGTGGGTGTCGATCCGACCGTCCTCGGGCCTCATCTGGCCCGGGTGCTCGGGGACGACGCTTGGCGTTCGGTGCGGGTGGAACTGATCACCGCGGGCATGTCCAACCTCACGTACGTCATCACCCCCGAGAGCGGCTCGGCCGACGACGCACTGGTGCTGCGCCGGCCGCCCACGGGCGCCGTCCTGGCGACCGCGCACGACATGGCGCGGGAGCACCGGGTGATCTCCGCGCTGGCCGGCACCCCGGTGCCGGTGCCCCGGACCGTCCACCTGGAGACCGACCCCGCCGTGCTGGGTGCGCCGTTCTACGTGATGGAGCGGGTGGTCGGCGTGCACGTGGCCGCGGACCTGCCGCCCGGCTACGCCGACGAGCCCGACCGGCGCCGGGCGGTGGCCGACGGCCTGGTCGACGTGCTGGCCGACCTGCACGCGGTCGACCCGGCCGCCGTGGGCCTGGCCGACTTCGGCCGGCCGGAGGGGTTCCTGCAGCGGCAGGTGCGCCGCTGGACCACGCAGTGGGAGGCCACCCGGGACACCGACCGCCCGGCCCTGGACGCCCTCGCCGCCGAACTGGCCGCCCGGGTGCCGGCGAGCCGACGAACGGGCATCACCCACGGCGACTACCGGCTGGACAACTGCCTGCTCGACCCGGCCGAGCCGGGCCGGGTGCGGGCGGTGCTGGACTGGGAGATGTCGACCCTGGGCGACCCGCTCACCGACCTGGGCATGCTCTTCGTCTACTGGCCGCAGGCCGGGGAGGACACGGGGCTGACCATCTCGCCGGTGACGACCCTGCCCGGGTTCCCCACCCGCCGGGAGCTGGCGCAGCGGTACGCCGCCCGCACCGGCGCCGACCTGACCGACCTGTCCTGGTACGTCGGCTTCGCCTGGTTCAAGTTCGCCGCGATCGTCGCCGGCGTGGTGGCGCGCTCGCGCGCCGGCGCGATGGCCGGCAAGGACACCACGGGCTTCGCGGACAAGATCGGCCCCTGCGTGGAGCGGGGACGCGCCGCGCTGGCCGACGGTTCGCTCTGACGATCCCACGCGCCACTAGAGTCACGGGCCGTGAGCGAGCCGGGAAGTGACAGCACGCAGCGTCCCCCCGGCACCCGGGGGCGCAGACCCCTGCCGGCGCTGGTCTTCCTGCTGGTGCTCGCCCTCGCCGCCCTCGGCGTGTGGTGGAACGTGCTCGGGGACGAGCGGGCCCGGGACCGGGCCGAGGCGGCCCCCTGCAGCCGGGCCGAGGAGGCCCCGCCGTCCCTCGACCCCGCCACGGTGACGCTGCGGGTGCTCAACGCGACCGACCGGGGCGGGCTGGCCGGTGAGGTGTCCGCCGCACTCGCCGCCCGTGGCTTCGTCGTCGACGAGGTCGCCAACGACGCCAGCGGCGCAGAGGTCACCGGGGTCGGCGAGCTGCGGTTCGGCCGCCGTGGGCGGGAGGCCGCCAGTTTCGTGGAGGTCCACGTGCCCGGCGTGGCCGACCGTCCCGACACCCGGGCCGACGCCCGGGTCGACGTGGTGCTCGGCCCGGACTTCAACGGGCTCGCCACCCCGGAGCAGGTCACGGCGGCCCTGGCCCCCGCAGCCGACGCCGACCCCGCCTGCTGACGGCCCAGCTGCACCGTCCCGCCGCACGTCCGGACGACCCGTCGGTCAGGCCCCCGTGCCCCCACCGCAACTCGCGGTGGGGGGCACGGGGGTCCTTCGTCAGCGCCCCGCGTCCAGCCGTTCCAGCAGCTCCACCAGCGCCCCGGCGACCTGCGGGGCCGCCGCCACCGCCATCGGCTCGGCGAACGGCCGCCCGCCGGTCCCCGTGACGACCAGGCCCGCCTCCGCCGCCACCAGCGCACCGGCCGCGTGGTCCCACGGCTTGAGGTCCAGCTCGTAGTAGGCGTCGACCCGGCCGGCGGCTGCCGCGCACAGGTCCAGCGAGGCGCAGCCGACGCGGCGGATGTCCCGCACCTCGGGCAGCAGTTCGGCCACGACGGCGCCCTGGGCGCGCCGCTGCTCGACGCGGTAGCCGAACCCGGTGGCCACCAGTGCGCGGTCCAGCGAGGCCGGCCGGCTGCCCTGCAGCTGGATCGCGGCGGCACCCGGGGCGGTCGACCACGCACCCCGGCCGCGCACCGCGGTGAACAGCTCCCCGGTGGACACGTTGAGCACCACCCCCACCTCGGTCCGCCCGTCGACCTCGGCGGCGATGGAGACGGCGTAGGCCGGCAGCCCGTAGAGGAAGTTCACGGTGCCGTCGATCGGGTCGACCACCCACCGGACGCCGCTGGTGCCCTCGCGGGCCGCCCCCTCCTCCCCCAGCACGCCGTCGTCGGGCCGGGCCTCGGTGAGCCGCCGGACGATCAGCGCCTCGCTGGCGGTGTCCACGGCGGTGACGACGTCGACCGGGCTGGACTTGGTGTCCACCTGGTCGGCCGCGGTGCTCCGGCCGGCCCCGACCAGGGCTGCGGCCTCCTCGGCCGTGGCGCGGGCCAGCTCGAGCAGCTCGGTGTGGAGGTCGGGCGCACTGGCGCCGGAGGCGGACGCGCTGGTGCCGGACGTGGACGCGCTGGTGCCGGAGGTCATCACGGAGAGGGATCCTGCCCGACCCGCGTGCCCGACCCGTGTGCCGTCACCCCGGGCGGTCGCTAGCCTCCCCCCGTGCAGGGCTTCGGAGTGGACATCGGTGGCAGCGGCATCAAGGGTTGCGTGGTCGACCTGGACAAGGGCGAGCTGGTCGGTGAGCGGGTGCGGATCCCGACGCCGCAGCCGTCGCTGCCCGGGGCCGTCTGCGAGGTCGTCGGCGAGATCGTCGGGCGCTTCGGCTGGGAGGGGCGCATCGGCGTCACCTACCCCGGGGTGATGAAGCACGGCGAGGCCTACACCGCCGCGAACATGGACAAGAGCTGGATCGGCACGAACCTGGCCGCGGAGCTGGAGGCCGAGATCCCCGGCACCGTGCAGACGCTCAACGACGCCGACGCCGCCGGGATCGCCGAGATGGCCTACGGCGCGGGCCGGGGCGAGCGCGGCCTGGTGCTCATGCTGACCTTCGGCACCGGCATCGGCAGCGCGCTCTTCATCGACGGGCGGCTGGTGCCCAACACCGAGTTCGGGCACATCGAGGTCGACGGCGAGGACGGCGAGAAGCGCGCCTCCGCCTCCGCCCGCGAACGGGAGGGCCTGAGCTACCCGGAGTGGGCCCAGCGCGTGGACCGGTACCTGGACGTCCTGGAGCTGAGCCTCTGGCCCGACCTGATCATCGTCGGCGGCGGGGTCAGCAAGAAGTCCGACAAGTGGGTCCCGCTGCTCTCCACCCGCACCCGGGTGGTGCCCGCCCAGCTGCTGAACGACGCCGGCATCGTGGGCGCGGCGCTCGCCGCGGAGGAGCACATCGGGCAGTGAGGCCGGCCGGACGCCGGGGGTGACGTCACCGGGGCCGGGCGCCTCCCCCGGCGGGGGGACGGCGCAGGTGGCGGCGCCTCTTCCCGGTGAGAACCAGTGGACCGGCGCCGGGGCGTCGCTACAATGGAGGAGCCCCACCACCGCCGCTGCCCCAGCCAGCAGGTCATCCCCTGTCGATCACCCGGCCAAACACCGGGCGATCCGCCGTCGGGGCCTGCCGCCGGGCCGGCGTCGGGGCCGCTGCCCGCGGGCCACACGGTCCTCGAGGAACGCACCGCAGTACGGGAAGGAACCTGAGTGCCCGCCGATCAGCAGGGTCCGGAAGCAGCCGCCGTGAGCCGCCCGAGGACGGTCGCCGCGCGCTCCAGCGCCACGTCGCAGTCCACCGCCACCGTGGCCGCCGCGAAGAAGGCCCCGGCCAAGAAGGCCGCCGGCACGACCACGGCGAAGAAGGCCCCGGCGCGCAAGCCGACCATCACCCCCTCCCCCGGCAGCGGTGAAGGCACCGTGCTGACGGCCGTCGCGTCCGACGGCGCAGCCGTCGCCGTCGTCGACGCCGGCGCGGAGGGCCTCAAGCTCGACGAGACCGTCGTCACCGGCAAGGACGGTGTCGCGGTCGCCGAGCCCGAGGAGAAGGAGGCCGAGGGCGGCACCGACTTCGAGTGGGACGACGAGGAGGAGTCCGAGGCGCTGCGTCAGGCGCGCAAGGACGCCGAGCTCACCGCGTCGGCCGACTCCGTCCGCGCCTACCTCAAGCAGATCGGCAAGGTCGCCCTGCTCACCGCCGAGGAGGAGGTCGACCTCGCCAAGCGGATCGAGGCCGGGCTCTACGGCGCCGAGCGGCTGCGCCAGGTCGAGGAGGAGGGCCAGAAGCTCTCCCCGCAGATGCGCCGCGACCTCAACTGGATCGTCCGCGACGGCGAGCGCGCCAAGAACCACCTGCTGGAGGCCAACCTTCGCCTGGTGGTCTCCCTGGCCAAGCGCTACACCGGCCGCGGCATGGCCTTCCTGGACCTGATCCAGGAGGGCAACCTGGGCCTGATCCGCGCGGTCGAGAAGTTCGACTACACCAAGGGCTACAAGTTCTCCACCTACGCCACCTGGTGGATCCGCCAGGCCATCACCCGCGCCATGGCCGACCAGGCCCGCACCATCCGCATCCCGGTGCACATGGTCGAGGTCATCAACAAGCTCGGCCGCATCCAGCGCGAGCTGCTCCAGGACCTGGGCCGCGAGCCCACCCCGGAGGAGCTGGCCAAGGAGATGGACATCACCCCGGACAAGGTGCTGGAGATCCAGCAGTACGCCCGGGAGCCGATCAGCCTCGACCAGACCATCGGCGACGAGGGTGACAGCCAGCTCGGTGACTTCATCGAGGACTCCGAGGCGGTCGTCGCGGTCGACGCGGTCAGCTTCACCCTCATGCAGGACCAGCTGACCAGCGTGCTGCAGACCCTGTCGGAGCGGGAGGCCGGCGTGGTCCGGCTGCGCTTCGGTCTCACCGACGGCCAGCCGCGCACCCTCGACGAGATCGGCCAGGTCTACGGGGTCACCCGCGAGCGGATCCGGCAGATCGAGTCCAAGACGATGTCGAAGCTCCGGCACCCGAGCCGGTCGCAGGTGCTGCGCGACTACCTGGACTGACAAAGGACCCCGTCCTCCTCACCCTTCGCAAGCTCAGGGCGAGCCTCGGGACGGGGCCAACGGGCAGGCCACACAGGGCCCCCGAGCGATCCGCTCGGGGGCTCTGCTGTGTCCCGGCCCGGGGACGGCGGCCTCAGGCGCCGCCCTCCTCCTCCGGGATCGTGTCCAGGACGGCGTCGGCGACCGCACGGGCCTCCGCCTCGAACTCCGCGTGCAGCGACCGGAACACCTGCTGCGCCCGGGCCGCCGGCCAACCCGGCGGCAGGTGCCGGGCCGGCAGCCGCGGATCCCGGCGGATCACCTGCAGCCAGTCCGCGTCGAGGGTGAGCTGCTGGGCCAGCCCGGGCAGCCGCGGCCGGTGCTCCGGGCGCTCCCAGCGCTCCAGGAAGCCGGTGTACCGGCCCGCGATCGCCGCCAGGTCCCAGGCGTCGCGCACCATCGCATCGACGTCGGTCGGGGGCAGCGCACTGGCGGCGAAGACCCGGATGAGCGGGGCGACCGCCGGATCCTGGCCCACGGCCGTCAGGTCGACACCGGACGGCGCCACCCAGAGCCCGCCCTGCAGCGGGGCGAACCCGGCCCACGCCAGCTGCGAGCGCAACTCGTGCCGCTGGCGCTGCCAGGACTCGGGCAGCGAGAAGCCGAGCAGCACCCACGTGCCGTCCCAGTTCTCGTTCACCACGCCGGAGTGCCACACCCGCCGGCCGCCGTCGCGCAGCACCTCCTGGGAGCGACGGGTCAGCCCCAGGTAGACCTGCCGCCCACGCCGCACCCGGGTGAGCAGGTCATCGCGGGCCATCCTGCTCAGCGTCGAGCGCGTCGCGTGCTCGGACACGCCGGCCCGCTCCAGCACCTCCAGGAGGCTCCCGGTCGCCACCAGCACACCCCGGTCCAGGACGTGCTCGGCGAAGAACGCCAGCAGCAGCGCCTGCGGCCGGAGGCCCCCGGTGACCACCTCGGTCATGCCCTCGGCCCGGCCGGCGAGCCCGGCCTCGACCATGCCGGCCATCGGATCCGCCTCGTCGGACAGCGCCACGCGCACGACCCTAGCCGGACACCGGGCGGACACCCGCCGGGCCGCTCCGGTGTGCGCCTCGCGGGCGACCCGAGCGCCTCTGACGGGTGACGGCTCGGTGTACGGCGGCACGGACCGGGTAGACGGCGTAGCGTGGGCCCCATCAGAACAGCAGCGGACCCACCGTCGGCCTGAGCCGGCGAGCACGACCAGCACGTGAACCACCCGGACCGAGTTCCGAAACCAGTGACGTCCCCTGCTGACCCGATCACCAGCACCACCGCACCCCGTCGGTCACGTACTCATCTCATTCGGCGAGTCCGTGCACACCGGAGTGTGGATCGGGAACACGAGGGGCCATCCTGGCGCTGTGCAGGAGGCCGATCCGCAGCCGCGGGTCCGTGCGGTAGAGAGCGAGTGATGAGCCAGATGACCCAGACGCTGACGACGACCCCGCCGACTGACGACCTCGTCGTTCCCTTCCACTGCGACCGCTGTGGGGCTCTGGCCAAGGTGCGCGTGGTCCTCGGCAACGGCAGCGACCTCGTGTTCTGCGGGCACCACGCCCGTGAGTACGACAGCAAGCTCCGCGACATCGCCGTCGACATCATCGACACCGACGGCGAGGCGCGCCTCAGCAACTGAGGAGGGCCTCTATCGTCGCGCCAGCGATGAAGCCCTCACTCGACGAAGCCGCCGACTCCCCGCCCACGCCTCGCGCGGACGGGGGGCCGGCGGCTTCGTCGTCCCCGGGACGGCCCGGCCGGCCCGATCGAGCAGGAGTACGTGTCATGCCGCAGGACCCCGCCCGAGACAGCGACACGGTGCGACTGCACCCGGACGGCACGGTGAGCAGCGGTCGCCCCACCCCGCCACCGGCCGCGGTCTCCCCGCCCCGCGCTCCGGAGGCCGCCGAGCCCACGAGGCCCACGGAGGCCTCCGGGACCACGGGCCCCGACGGCCCCGATGCCGGCGCAGCACCGGACCGCGCGGCAGCGCCGGACGAGGTCGTGGCGGCGCCGCCGGCCGAGGAGACCGCCTCCTGGTCGGCCACCCGGCCGGTCGAGGTGCCCGCCGCCGACCCGCCCGCCCCGGAAGCCACCGCCGCCGGTGACGACCCCGGCCCGGCCGACGGCACCGGCCCGTCCCGCCCCGATGCCGACCCCACCCCCGAGGAGTCCACGGCGCTGCTGCCGGCCGACCCGGGAACCCCCGACGACGGCGACACCACCGCCGCCGCGGCCCCCACCGCCGGGCACGACGACGGCCCCGACAGCCCCGACAGCCCCGACAGCGACAGCCCCGACAGCGCTGGCCCCGACGGCCCGCCCGCCGACGACGCCGGCCCCGGCCGCCCGTGGTGGCGACGGACCGCCGTCCTCGCCCCGGCGGCAGCGGTCGTCGTGCTCGGCGCCGCCTACGGCATCGACCTCGCGGTCGCCTCGGGCGACGTGCCCCGGAGCACCGTGGTCGGCGGCGTGGACCTCGGTGGGCTGACCCCGGCGGCTGCCTCGGCGCGGCTGGAGGACGAGCTGGCGCCCCGCGTCGCCGCCGACCACCCGGTGCGCGCCGATGACGTCGAGGGCGTCGTGCACCCCCCGGCCGCCGGGATCACCCTCGACGTGCCGGCCACCGTGGACGCCGCCGACGACCAGCCGCTCAACCCCTGGACGCGGCTGTCCTCGCTGTTCGCCGACCGCACCGTCGCCCCGGTGCTCACCGGCGACGAGACCGCGCTCACCGCCCAGGTCGACCAGCTGGCCGCCACCGTCGACCAGCCCCCGATCGAGGCGACCGTGGCCATCGAGGGCACCGAGCCCCGCGTGATCCAGGCCGAGGACGGACGCCGCCTGGACCGCGAGGGCGCCGCCGAGGCGATCACCGACGCCCTGGCCAGCGGAGGCGATCCGAGCCAGGTCATCGAGCTGCCCGTCGACGTCGACCCGGCGACGGTGCCCGTCAGCGAGGCCCAGCGGGTGCTGGAGGAGACCGTCACCCCCGCCCTGTCGGCCCCGGTCCGGGTCGTGGGCGCCGACGGTGCCGACTCCGCGGAGGTCCCGGTGCCGGCGATCGCCGCGTCGCTGACCTTCACCCCGCAGGAGGACGGCACCCTCGACGTCGCCATCGACCCCGACGTGCTGCAGGCGCAGATGGGCGAGCAGTTCGCCGTCTTCGGCTCCCCCGCGCAGGACGCGCGCTTCGAGGTGTCCGGTGGCTCGATCGCCGTCGTCCCGTCGGTCGACGGCGAGGGCATCAACCCCGCCGACCTGGCCGAGCAGCTCCTCCCGGTGCTCACCCAGCCGGCTCCCCGCGAGGTCACCGCCGTCCTCGGCCCGGTGCCGGCCGCCTTCACCACCGAGCAGGCGGAGGCGCTGGGCATCACGGAGGAGGTCAGCTCCTTCACCACGAACTTCACCAACGCGGCCAGCGGCACCAACATCCGCGTGGTCGCCGCCGAGGTGGACGGTGCGCTGGTGCGCCCCGGGGAGACCTTCAGCCTGAACGGCTACACCGGCCCCCGCGGCACGGCGCAGGGCTACGTGCCGGCCGCGGTGATCAGCGGCGGCGAGATCTCCCAGGCGGTCGGTGGCGGGATCAGCCAGTTCGCCACCACGATGTTCAACGCCGTCTTCTTCGCCGGCCTCGAGGACGTCTACCACAAGCCGCACAGCTTCTACATCAGCCGCTACCCGGCCGGCCGGGAGGCGACGGTGTACGAGGGGCAGATCGACCTCAAGTGGCGCAACGACACCGACACCGGCATCTACGTGCAGACCGAGTGGGTGCCCGGGTCGATCACGGTGACCTTCTGGGGCACCAAGCGCTACGACATCGAGTCGATCAGCAGCGAACGCCGCAACCTCCGGGCCCCGGCGGTGCAGGAGAAGATCGATGACGGCAACTGCACCCCGCAGTCCGGCTCCACCGGCTTCGACATCACCGTGACCCGGGTGTTCCAGGACCTGAACACCGGCGCCGAGCTCCGGCGGGAGGCCTTCGAGACCCGCTACGCCGCCGAGGCGGTCATCCGGTGCGTCCCGCCGCCGGCCGAGCCGGCAGCGGGCGAGACCGCGGGGGGCGAGGCGGCAGGGGGCGAGACGGCCGCTCCCGGCACGCCGACGGCGACGCCGGGCGGCTGAGGCCTCCTCCCTCGCGCGGGGGCGGCCGGCCCGGTGGACCGGGCACGCGCCGACAGGCGGGCGTGCACACTGAGCGGGTGGCCGCCGCTGTTCCGCGCTCCTCCGTGGAGCAGCCGACCCCGGACCGGGACCCGGTGGATCCGGCACCCGCGGGTGCCACCCGCGTCCGGCGCACCCGCGTGGCCGGCTGGCCGGCCACGATCCGGGTGCCGCTGCACGTGCTGGGTCGGACGCTGGCCAAGGCCTGGCAGGACCGCATCCTCGGGCTGTCCGCCGAGGCCGCGTTCTGGCAGATCCTCTCGGTCCCCCCGCTGCTGATCGGGCTGCTCGGGTCGCTGGGCTACCTGAGCTCGTGGATCGGCACCGACGCAGTCGAGCAGATCGAGGCCGAGCTGGTCGCCGCGTCCGCGGAGGCGCTCACCGAGGGCGTCGTGGCCGACCTGGTCCAGCCGACGCTCAACGACATCCTCGGCTCGGGGCGGCTGGACATCGTGAGCCTGGGTTTCCTGGTCTCACTGTGGGCCGGCTCCTCCGCCACGGCGACGTTCATGAACACGATCGTCATCGCCTACGACCAGCGGGACGTCCGGGGCCCCATCCGGACCCGGCTCATGGCCCTGTGGCTGTTCGTCATCGGCCTGGTCATCGCCGTGGTGACACTGCCGCTGCTGGTGCTCGGGCGCGGGACCCTGGTGGCCCTGCTGCCCACCGACTGGCAGGACACCGCCACGCTGCTCGTCGACGCCGTGTACTGGCCGGTCGTGGTGATCGGGCTGATCCTGGCGCTCACGAGCTTCTACCACGTGATCCTGCCCCGGCGGATCCCCTGGCACCGGCACCTGCCCGGCGGGCTGTTCGCCGTCGGCTTCTTCATCGCCGCGGCGGTGGTGCTCCGCGGCTACGTCGCCGACATCCTCACCACGGCACTGCCCTACGGCGCGCTGGCGGCGCCGATCGCGGCGCTGCTGTACTGCTTCCTGCTGGGCTTCTCCATGCTGCTGGGCGCCGAGCTCAACGCCACGGTCGAGTCCCGCTGGCCGGCGCCACGCAAGCGCCACGAGGACCGCCGGCAGCGCCGTCGTGCCGCCAAGATCGAGCTGGAGGCCCACAAGCTCGGCCTACGGTGACCGGCCCCGTCCTTGATGGGACGGCCCCCGTGCCCGGCCCCGTCCAGAGGCTCACCCGAGCTTGCGAGGGGTGAGGAGGACGGGGTCCTTCACTTCTTCAGCTGGTTGTAGACCTCCTGGCAGGCCGGGCAGACCGGGCTGCCCGGCTTCGGGCTCTTGGTCACCGGGAAGACCTCGCCGCACAGCGCCTCGACCATGGTGCCCATGACCGCGCTCTCGGCGATCTGGTTCTTCTTCACGTAGTGGAAGACCTCGTTGGCGTTGCCGGTGTCGGCGTCGCGGACGTCCGGGCGCTCGAGGATGTCGGCGCTGCTCATGGGCTGCTCCCTCAGTTCTCGGGTTCGGGCCGGGATCCGGCCGTCACGGGGCGCCACCATGATGACAGGCCGCCCAACGCCTCCACCGGATCTCCGTCCGTCCTCTCCCCCCTGAGGTGGACGACGCCCTCACCGCCGGGGTGCTGGCCGTCTGGCACGCGGCCGGGGGTCGTCCGGAGGCCGGGCCGCCGTGGTGGTGGCCCGAGTCGGAGCCCGCTGGCTCACATGTCGATGACGCGGGCCTTGCTGCTGCCGGACTCCAGGATCCGATCCGGCGGGGAGGGCCGGTAGCGGTTCGGGTCGAGCTTCTTCTTCGGCGGGCGGTCGTTGGCCATGACCACCGCGATCCACGGCAGGATCGTGCCGAGGACCGCGAAACCGATCATCAGCCACACCGAGTACTGGTAGCTGACCGCTGCGGCGATGACGCTGAGGCAGCGGATGCCCATCGTGATGAGGTAGCGCCGCACGCGGGCGTCGTGCTGTTCGGAGAGGCTGGGGGCAGCCTCGGTGATGAGCAGCGGCTCACTGCGCTGCTGTCGGCTGGTCGGCTGGCTGGAGGCCACGGACGCCCTTCCTGGACCGGGCCGGGGGAAGGGCGGCGGTGGTCGGCTGTGGGTCGCGCTGGGTGGAACGACCGGCCCCCGGAGCCCCCGGCTCCTCACCCGCCCATCGTGCCACCCGATCGCGCGCCATGCAGGTGGCGGAGCACGAGCCCGGCCGGTCAGCCCCGGGCTGCCCTCGCTTCCTTGGCGGCCTGCTTCACCGACTGCTTGTGCGCGCGCACCTCGGCCAGCGAGGCCGGGTCGGTGATGTCGGCGACCGAGCGGCGCGAGCCCTCCTCGCCGTACTCCCCCGCTGCCTCCCGCCAGCCCGGCGGGGTGACGCCGTACTGCTTGCCGAGCAGCGCGACGAAGATCTTCGACTTCTGGGCGCCGAAGCCCGGCAGCTCCCCGACCCGACGGAGCAGCGTCGCGCCGTCCGGGGCGTCGGTCCACAGCCGCTCTGCCCGGCCGTCGTAGCGCTCGACGAGCAGCTGGCACAGCGCCTGGGCGCGGGTCGCCATGGAACCCGGGTACCGGTGCACCGCCGGCGGTCCCTGGAACACCTGCGCCAGGTGCTCCGGGTCGGCGGTGGCGATCGCCGGGGCGTCGAGGGTCGCCACCCCGAGCCGGTCGGCCAGCAGCCGCGGGCCGGCGAACGCGCGCTCCATCGGGAACTGCTGGTCGAACAGCATGCCGAGCAGCAGGGCGAGCGGGTCGCGGCTCAGCAGCTCGTCGGCGGCGTCGTCCTGGGTCAGGCGCAGCGGGGGCACCCGGGCATTCTGCCGCACCGCCTGACCCACGGGTCCGCGCCGCCGGCGCACCCCGGGGCGGATTCAGCCGCCGGGGATGGTCAGCCGCTGCCCGGCCCGGATGACGTTCGGGTCCGGCCCGATCGTGGCCCGGTTGGCCGCATGGATCTCCCGCCAGCTCACCTCGAAACGTGCGGCGATCGAGCTGAGCGTGTCTCCCGGCTGGACGACGTACGTGGTCGACCCGCCGCCGTTCGAGCCACCGGAGCCGCCGCCTGCGCCAGGGATGGTGAGCCGCTGGCCCACCTGGATGACGTTCGGGTCCGGCCCGATGGCGGCCCGGTTGGCTGCGTAGATCTCCCGCCAGCTGGCCCTGTAGCGGGACGCGATGGAGCTCAGGGTGTCGCCGGGCCGCACCACGTGGGTGCCGTCCTGGCCCGGAGCAACGGGCAGCGCCCGTCCCAGTGGATCGGTGAAGGTGTACCCGCGCGAGGCGTAGTACGTGATGACCTCGTCCACCGCCGCCACCGTGTTCTGCCGGTAGCCGCCGCCGTCGTGCATGAGCACGATGGGGTGCGCGCTGCCCGGCGAGGTGGCCCGGGTGACGATCTGCCGCTGGAACGACGGGCTCCAGCTCGACGGCGTCGACCAGTCGCGGGTGTCGAGCGACCAGTCGACGACCGTCATGCCCCGCTCCCATGCCAGGCCGGCGATCGACTCACTGTGGTGGACCCCGAAGGGCCCGCGGAAGAAGCACGGGCGCGTGCCGGTGGCGTCGACGATCGTCTGCGTCGCCCGTTCGACCTCGGCGACTCGGCCCGCCGGGGAGAGCTGGCTCAGGTCCGGATGGGACCAGGTGTGGTTCCCGACGACGTGCCCCTCGGCGACGATGCGCCGCACCAGGTCGGGGTGTCGGGAGGCGTGGTCACCTCGCACGAAGAACGTGGCCTTGACACCTCGCGACG
The DNA here is from genome assembly GCF_054050915.1 of Modestobacter sp. SYSU DS0875. Taxonomy (NCBI): domain Bacteria; kingdom Bacillati; phylum Actinomycetota; class Actinomycetes; order Geodermatophilales; family Geodermatophilaceae; genus Modestobacter; species Modestobacter sp. SYSU DS0875. Next base: position 27,474 of record NZ_JBJHAH010000012.1, read on the forward strand.
CCAGCACGTCCAGCAGGTCGGGTGTGTTCTGCGGTGACGGGCCGTCGTCGAACGTCAACGCCACCGTGCGCTCAGCCGTGGCCGGCGTCGTGTCCAGGACGGTGCGGAGCGGGGCGGGGCAGTCGGCCGCGTGAGCGGCAGGGCCGCTGAGCCCCAGGACGGTGCTCACCAGCACCGTCGCAGCGACCACTGCCACCAGCCGCGTGCACTGTCGGTGTCCGCCCGCCCTGGCCCACTCCACCGTTCGCATGCCGTTGCCCTCCCATCCAGGATCGCCGTCCCGCCCAGGCTGGCACGAACGGTGTACCGCGCAAGCGTCGCCAGCAGGCCCGGCAGCAACGTCACAGGACCGCCATCGAGCCGGGCCAGCACCCCACTCGTGGCCGAGCGGGACCTCCGCGAGACCGGCCACCCCGGCCGCACGTCAGGATGACCGGGTGCGGGCGGTGGTGACGAGGGTGAGCTCGGCGTCGGTGACGGTGGACGGCGAGGTCGTCGGGGAGATCGGTGCCGGGCTGCTGGCCCTGGTCGGCGCCGGGCGCGACGACGACGCCGACCGGGCCCGGGCGCTCGGCAGGAAGTTGCACGAGCTGCGGGTCTTCGCCACCGACGACGGCGCCCGGTCCGTGGGCGACCTGGGCCTCCCGGTGCTGGTGGTCAGTCAGTTCACCCTCTACGCCGACACCCGCAAGGGCCGCCGTCCCTCCTGGCAGGACGCGGCGCCGGGCGAGGTCGCCGAGCCCCTGGTGACGGAGGTCGTCGCCGAGCTGCGCCGCCGGGGAACGGCGGTGGCGACCGGGCGCTTCGGCGCGCGGATGCAGGTGGCCTCGATCAACGAAGGCCCGATGACCTTGCAACTGGAGGTCTGATCCGGTCGGCGCCGGGTACGGGAGAGAGTGCTCTCAGTCACACCTGGCCGTTGCCTGTGAGTTGTCCCGGACCGGAACACCCTCCCGGTCCGGTCCGTTGCACACGACGTACCACAACGGACCTCACGGGCGGAGAGCCACCCCGGGCGCCACCGGGCCGACGCTCTGACCGACCACGCCGGGATGTGCCGCGAGCCGACGACGGCCGCGATGCATCCGGACACCGAAGCAAGGACGAAGACTCATCGTGACGCTGCTGCAGTCCTCCACCACCGACACCCTCGAGGTGCGCTCGCCGCGCCGTGCCCCGGACACCAGTGGCCTGGTGTCGACGGACCTGGTGCGCGTCTACCTCAACACCATCGGCAAGACCGCGCTGTTGACCGCCGAGCAGGAGGTCGAGCTGGCCAAGCGGATCGAGGCCGGCCTCTACGCCGACCGGCTGCTGGGCGAGAAGAAGCTCACCCCCGCGCTGACCCGCGACTACAAGCTGCTCGCCGCGGACGGCAAGGCGGCCAAGGCCCACCTGCTGGAGGCCAACCTCCGGCTGGTCGTCTCGGTGGCCAAGCGCTACACCGGCCACGGCATGACGTTCCTGGACCTCATCCAGGAGGGCAACGTCGGCCTGATCCGCGCGGTCGAGAAGTTCGACTACACCAAGGGCTTCAAGTTCTCCACCTACGCCACGTGGTGGATCCGTCAGGCCATCACCCGCGCCATGGCCGACTCCGGCCGCACCATCCGGCTGCCCGTGCACCTGGCCGAGCAGGTGAACAAGGTCGTGCGCACCCGTCGCCGGATCCACCAGGAGCTGGAGCGGGAGCCCACCCCCGAGGAGCTGGGTCTCGAGCTCGACATGACCCCCGAGCGGATCACCGAGCTGCTCGAGTACTCCCGCGACCTGGTCAGCCTCGACCAGACCGTCGGCGCCGACGAGGAGTCCCGCCTCGGTGACTTCATCGAGGACGCCGACGCCGCGGTCGCCGAGGACGCCGTCGCCTTCCAGATGATGAAGGGCGACGTGCGCAACGTCCTGGAGACCCTGGAGGAGCGCGAGCGCGACGTCGTGATCATGCGCTTCGGCCTGGACGGTGAGCAGCCGCGCACGCTGGAGCAGATCGGCAAGCGGTTCGGGCTCTCCCGCGAGCGGGTGCGCCAGATCGAGCGCGAGACGATGACCAAGCTGCGCGACCCGCAGCGCGCCGACGCCCTGCGGGACTACTTGGGCTGAGGTCCTACCGGACCTCACCGCGGCCAGGCGCCGTGCCCCTGTGGCGCTGAGCCGCTGCCCGGCTGGAGCATCGGCGAGCCGGTCACCCTTCCCCGGGTGACCGGCTCGTTCGCGTCTCAGGAGCCGGCGGGACGGAACATCCTCCGGGGGCCCTGGTCGATGCGGGCGGTGGCTGGCCCCACCCGGACCGCCGCACCGGCCACCACCAGAGAGCGGCCACCGTGCCAGGCGTCGGCCGGTCCGACGATCACCGGCTCCAGGGTCAGCCCGAGCACCTCCGGCAGGTCGTCGGCCAGCCGGGCCACCCGCAGCAGCAGCTCCTCCAGGGCGGCGGTGTCCACCGGTGCGCTGCCCCGGTAGCCGTCGAGCAGCGGCCACGCCCGGGGCTCGCGGACCAGCTCGTGGGCGTCCAGGTCGGTCAGCGGCAGCGTCCGGTAGGCGCGGTCGCCCAGCAGGTCGGTCGCCACCCCACCGAGGCCGAAGCTGACCAGCGCACCGAAGGACGGGTCGTCGACCACCTCGACGACCGTGCCCACCCCCGGAGCCGCCTGCTCTTGCACGATCACCGGATCGCCGGCCGGGATGGCGGCGAACGCGGCGCGCACGTCCTCGGCGTCGGCCAGGTCGAACCGCATCCCGCCCAGGTCCCGGCGGTCGCGGAGCCACGGCGCCGTCGACTTCAGCACCACCGGGTAGCCGATCTGCTCCGCGGCGGCGACCGCCGCATCGGCGTCCTCCACCCGGCGGGTGCCCAGCAGCGGGATGCCGTAGGCCCGCAACAGGGTCATCGTCTCCTCGTCGGTGAGGTCGCGGCCGGCGGGCGTGCCGGTCAGCGCGCCGAGCACCGCCGAGCGGCCGGCCTCCTCGTCGATCCCGTCCAGGTCCGGGACGACGCCGATGGGCCGTCGCCGCCAGCGGGCGTACTCGCTGACCTTGGCCAGCGCGATCACCGCCCGCTCGGGAGTGGAGAAGGACGGCACCGACCCGCGGGCCGGCATGCCGTGCTCGTCGCGCACCGCCAGCTCGTCGGGGATGCCGTCGGTGGACAGGTAGTTGGCGACCACCGGCTTCGCCGCCCCCTCGGAGACCTCGCGCAGCACCCGGCCGAAGGTCTGCTCCCCGCTGAGCAGCGGCGGGAGGAACACCGCGACGACCGCGTCGACCGCGTCGTCGTCGACCGCGGCCTGCAGGGCGGCCCGGAAGTCCTCCGGGCCCCCCTGGGTGCCGATGTCGACCGGCCGGTCGTGGGCCAGCTGCAGGCCCCGGTCCAGGACGGCGTCGGCGACCAGCACGCCCATCGCGGTCGAGTTGCCGACGATCGCCACCCGGTCGCCGGCCGGCAGCGGCTGGTGGGCCAGCAGGGTGCCGACGTCGAACAGCTGGGCCAGGGTGTCGACCCGGATGACGCCCGCGGAGGCGAACAGCGCCGCGACCGACTGCTCGGGCACGGCGACGCTGGTGCCGGCCAGCCCGGCGGTCATCTTCACGTGCCGGCCGCTCTTGACCGCGACGACCGGCTTGGTGCGGCCGACGCTACGGGCCAGCCGGGCGAACTTGCGCGGGTTGCCGAAGCTCTCCAGGTGCAGCAGCACCACCTCGGTGGCCGGGTCGGTGGCCCAGTACTGCAGCAGGTCGTTGCCGCTGACGTCGGCGCGGTTGCCCGCGGAGACGAAGCTGGACAGCCCGATGCCGCGGCCGCGGGCCCGCTCCAGCAGGGCGACGCCCAGCGCGCCGGACTGCGCGAAGAACCCGACGCGGCCGCGCCCGGGGACCTGGGGCGCCAGGCTGGCGTTGAGCCGGATCGCCGGGTCGGTGTTCACGATGCCCAGGCAGTTGGGGCCGACCACCCGCATGCCCGACGCCCGCGCCGAGGCCACCAGCGCGCGCTCCGCGGCTCGCCCCTCCGGCCCGGTCTCGCCGAACCCGCCGGAGATCACCACCAGCCCCTTGACCCGCTTGCGGCGGCAAGCCTCGACCACCCCGGCGACCTCCTCGGCCGGCACGGCGAGCACCGCCAGGTCGACGTCGTCCGGGATCGCCTCGATGTGCGCGTACGCCGGCACGCCGCGGACGTGCCGCACCGCGGGGTTGACCGGGTAGATCGGCCCGGCGAACCCGTAGTCCAGCAGGTCGTGCAGCACCGCCGACCCGACCTTGGTGGGGTCGTTGCTCGCGCCGACCACCGCCACCGAGCCGGGGGTCAGCAGCCGGCCGATGGACCGCGACTCGCTGCGCTGCTCCCGCTCGTGCGCCACCGCCAGCGACTGCTCGGTCGGGGCGATCGGGAAGGTCAGGTGCACGACGCCGTCCTCGTAGGACCGCTTGGCCGAGTAACCGGCGTCCTGGAACACCCGCACCATCGCGCTGTTCTGGCTGAGCACCTCGGCGACGAAGCGGCTGATCCCCCGCTCACGGGCGGCCGCGGCCAGGTGCTCCAGCAGCACCGACCCCAGGCCGCGGCGCTGGTGCGCGTCCTCGATGAGGAAGGCCACCTCGGCGTCGACGGTGCCCGGCAGCCGGTCGTAGCGGCCCACCCCGATCAGCTCGTCGCCGAGCAGGACGACGAAGGCCACCCGGTCGACGTGGTCGACGTGGGTGAACCGGTGCAGGTCCTTGTCCGACAGGCGCCGCACCGGGCCGAAGAACCGGTAGTAGCGGGTCTGCTCGCTGCTGCGGTCCATCAGCCCGACGATGCCGTCGGCGTCCTCGGGCGTGATCGGCCGCAGGTGCACGGTGCCGCCGTCGGCGGCGACGACGTCGGCCTCCCAGTGCGGCGGCGGGGGCGCGGGGCTCACGGGTGACTGCTCGTTCGTGGTCATGAGTTCTCCCAGGCCAGCCGGCAGGGCCCCCCGCGAGCCTGCGAGTGGCGGGGGGCCGGGTGGTCCTCAGTCACGGGGGTCGTCCGGGTCCAGTCCGAAGTAGGGGAAGGCGGCCGTGCGGGTGCGCAGGATGGCGCGGTCGACCCGGTTCTCGGTGAACGGGTCCCACCGGGAGAAGCCCACGTAGCCGCCCTCGGTCATCGACTCGGGAGGCTCGGCCCGCAGACCGCGGCGGCGGACGTCGTCGCGCCACGTCTGCGGGATCTCCGTGGACGGGGCCAGCCGGTCACCGCTGGCCTCGGCGATCAGGTGGGTCCAGGCGCGCGGCACGCAGCGGACCAGTCCGTAGCCGCCCCCGCCCAGGGCGATCCACCGGCCGTCGCAGACCTCGTGGGCCAGGTCGTGCACCGCCCGGTAGGAGGCGCGCTGACCGTCGACGGTGAGCCCGAGGTCGGCCAGCGGGTCCTCGCGGTGGGCGTCGCAGCCGCACTGGGTGACCAGGATCTGCGGGGCGAAGGCCCGCACCACGCTGGGCACCACCGCGTGGAACGCGCGCAGCCAGCCGGCGTCGTCGGTGCCGTTGGGCAGCGCCAGGTTGACCGCGCTGCCCAGCGCCCGCTGCGGGTCACCGGTCTCCTCCGGGTAGCCGGTGCCCGGGAACAGGGTGAGCGGGGTCTGGTGGACGCTGACCGTGAGCACCCGCGGGTCGTCGTAGAACGCGACCTGCACGCCGTCCCCGTGGTGGACGTCCAGGTCGACGTAGGCGATCCGCTCGTAGCCCTGGCGCAGCAGCCAGGCGATCGCCACGGCCGCGTCGTTGAACACGCAGAACCCGGAGGCCGTGTCGCGCATGGCGTGGTGCAGCCCGCCGGAGATGTTGACCGCGTGCTGGGCCTTGCCGGAGTGCACCTGCTGGGCGGCGAGCACGCTGCCGCCGGTGATCAGCGCGGCCGCCTCGTACATGCCCGCGAAGACCGGGTTGTCCGGGGTGCCGAGGCCGTGCCCGGCGGCGGAGGGGTCGTCGGGGGCCCGCCGCACCGCGTCCAGGTAGCCCTGGTCGTGCACCAGCCGGAGCAGGTCCTCGTCGGCCGGGGTGGGCCGCAGCACCTCCAGCCCGGGCCGGTCCAGCACGCCGAGCGACTGCGCCAGCTCGATGGTCAGCTCCAGGCGCAGCGGGTGCATCGGGTGGTCGCCGCCCATGGTGTAGCCGAGCAGCGCGTCGTCCCAGACGACCGCGACCGAGTCGCTCACCGGCCCTCCCTCGGTCGTGCCCACCCGCCGGCCGGTCGCGGCCGGGGCCGCGGCCGCCGCTGCTCCTCGGTGAGCAGGCGGACTCTGCCGACCCGGACGCTACCGGGCGCCGACCACCAGGCACCGCCGCCGGGCTCGTCGCGGCCCACCGGCTGGCCCGGGCCTCGTAAGATCGGCGGCACCTGACGGAGGAGTGGACGTGAACGACCTCATCGACACCACGGAGATGTACCTCCGGACCATCTTCGAGCTCGAGGAAGAGGGCATCACCCCTCTCCGGGCCCGCATCGCCGAACGCCTGCACCAGAGCGGTCCCACCGTGAGCCAGACCGTGGCCCGCATGGAGCGCGACGGGCTGCTCACCGTCCAGGGTGACCGCCACCTGCAGCTGTCCGACGAGGGGCGCGAGCTGGCGACCGCCGTCATGCGCAAGCACCGGCTGGCCGAGTGCCTGCTCGTGGACGTCATCGGCCTGGACTACGCCGACGTCCACGAGGAAGCCTGCCGCTGGGAGCACGTGATGAGCGAGGCGGTGGAGCGCAAGATCCTCACGCTGCTCGACAACCCGACGGTCTCCCCGTTCGGCAACCCCATCCCCGGCCTCGACGCCCTCGGCGGCGACACCTCCGCAGTGCTCGACGCGCTCACCCTGCTCTCCACCACGGCCACGTCCGAAGGGCGCCAGGTGGTGGTCCGCCGGATCAGCGAGCAGCTGCAGGAGGACGCCCAGCTCCTCCGGTCGCTGGCCGACCAGGGGGTCCGCCCCGGTTCGACGGTGACCGCGTCGCTGTCCAACGGCGCCGTGCTCGTCGACGGGGTGCCGCTGCAGCCCGGGGTCGCCCAGCACGTCTTCGTCAGCGCCGTCGACGACGACCTCACCCCGGTCGAGGCCGCCGAGGCGACCGCTGGCGTCGGCTGACGGCACCACCGGCAGCTCCCGCGAGCCGCGACCCCTGCCGGGGCCGCGGCTCGCGTCGTTCCGGCGCCCCGCCGCCGGGCCGGGCAACTCCTTCGCCGGGCTCACGATCTCCTCACTAGGCTCGGCGGTGACCCGCCCGGACGCACAGAGAGAAGGCACCGGTGAGCGACTCCGCAGCTCCCTCCGGCGAACAGCCGCAGGCCACCCCGTTCCACCGGCTCGCCGACTTCATGGCCCTGCCACGCCTCGGCGGCCTGGCGCTCTCCCCCGACGGCACCCGGCTGGTCACGGCGGTCGCGACGCTGAACCCGGCGGGCACCGCCTGGCAGTCGGCCCTGTGGGAGGTCGACCCGGCCGGGCGCCGCTCCGCGCGGCGGCTGACCCGGGGGCCGGTCGGTGAGTCCGCGCCGGTGTTCACCCCCGCGGGCGACCTGCTGTTCACCTCCGCCCGCCCCGACCCCGACGCCCGCAAGGACGCCGGTGAGCCGAAGCCGGCGCTGTGGTGCCTGCCGGCCGACGGCGGGGAGGCGCGGCTGGTCCTGCAGCGTGCCGCCGGCATCAGCGGCGTGCTGGTCGCCGCCGACACCGGCGAGGTGGCGGTCCTCGCCTCGACCACGCCGGGCGCCCCGGACGCCGCCGACGACGAGCAGCGGCGCAAGGAGCGCGCGGACGCCGGCGTGACCGCGGTGCTGCACGAGGGCTACCCGGTGCGCTTCTGGGACCACGACCTCGGCCCGGCCGTCCCGCACCTGTACTGGGTCGGGCGGCTGCCCGCCGACCCGGCCGCCGGCAGCCGTCCCGAACCCGCGGAATGGCGGGACCTGACCCCCGACGCGGGCGCTCCGCTCGGCACGGGCGACGACGTCGCCGTCTCCCCCGACGGCCGGTTCGTGGCCCGCGGCGAGGACGTGCCCGACGGGCCGGCCGGCCGCCGCTCCCGGCTGGTGCTCACCGAGGTGGCCACCGGGCAGACCCGGGTGCTGGTCGACGACCCGCAGGCCGACGTCCACTCCCCCCGCTTCTCCCCGGACTCCACCCGGCTGGTGTGCGTGCGGGAGTCGGCCTCCACGTTCAGCGAGCCGCCGGACTACACGCTGCTGCTCGTCGACCCGGCCACCGCGGACACCCGCGACCTCACCGCCGGCTTCGACCGCTGGCCCAGCGCGCCGCAGTTCGCCGCCGACGGCACCGCGGTGTACTTCCTCGCCGACGAGGACGGGCGGCACGCGGTCTTCCGGGTCGCTCTGGACGGCGCCGCGCCGGTGCGGCTGACCGGCGACGGCGCCTACAGCGACCTGCAGGTGGCCCGCGACGGCAGCGCGCTCTACGCCCTGCGCTCGGCCTACGACTCCCCGCCGGTGCCGGTGCGGCTGGACCCGGTCGCGACCGGTCAGCAGCCCACCCCGCTGCCCAACCCGGGCACCGTCGACTCCCTCCCCGGCACGCTCCGCGAGCTGGACGCCACCGCTGCCGACGGCACCCGGGTGCAGTCCTGGCTGGTGCTGCCCGACGGCGCGAGCGCCCGGCAGCCGGCGCCGCTGGTGCTGTGGGTGCACGGCGGCCCGCTGATGAGCTGGAACGGCTGGTCCTGGCGGTGGACACCGTGGCTGCTGGCCGCCCGCGGCTACGCCGTCCTGCTGCCCAACCCGGCGCTGTCGCAGGGCTTCGGACAGGACTTCGTCCGCCGGGGCTGGGGTGAGTGGGGCGGCGCCCCGTACACCGACCTGATGGCCGCGGTGGACGCCGCCGAGGCGCTGCCGGAGATCGACGCGACCCGTACCGCGGCGATGGGCGGCTCCTTCGGTGGCTACATGGCCAACTGGATCGCCACCCAGACCGACCGGTTCGCCGCGATCGTCACCCATGCGAGCCTGTGGCACCTGGACCAGTTCGCCGGGACCACGGACTCGGCCTTCTACTGGGAGCGGGAGTTCGGTGACCCGCTGACCGAGCCCCGGCGGTACGAGCAGAACTCGCCGCACCGGTTCGCCGACGCGATCCGCAGCCCGATGCTGGTCATCCACGGCGACAAGGACTACCGGGTGCCGATCGGCGAGGGGCTGCGGCTCTGGTACGACCTGCAGAAGCGCGGGGTGCCGTCGAAGTTCCTCTACTTCCCCGACGAGAACCACTGGGTGCTCACCCCCGGCAACGCGACGGTCTGGTACGAGACCGTGCTCGCGTTCCTGGCCGAGCACGTGCTGGGCCAGGAGTGGGAGCGCCCCGCCCTGCTGTGACCCCTCACCAGGGCCACCAGTCCGGCGAGGGCGGTCGGACCCGGGGCACGACGGGCGGGTCGGCGGCCTCGCGGACCAGGTCGCGGATGGCCGCCGGCGGCAGGCACGCGTCCAGCGCCCGCCGCAGCAGGACCGCGAGGGTGTAGCCCGGTTCACTGGCCAGCGCCCGGTCCAGGGACACGTTGGCCAGCGCCCCGCTGCCCCGGGCCCACGCGGTGACCGCGAGCAGGGTGGCCGGCGCCGCGTCCAGCGGCGTCGGCGCCCGCCGGGTCAGCTCGGTGAACACCTGCTCGGCACCGGCCGCCGACGGTCCGGTGCACAGCCCCATCGCGCGGTCCCGGACGTCGATGTCGCGCAGCCCCCAGGCCAGCCGGGCGGCCTCGGCGTCGGTCAGCGCGGCGGTCTCGCCCGGGCCGCAGCGGTCGACGGCGGCGCGGAGCAGCTCCCAGGACTCCTCGGTCACCTCCTCCCATGCGGTGCCCAACAGCCGCCGGGCCATGACCTGGCCGACCTCGTCGCAGGCGCGGGCCATCCCCTCGGCCGCCAGGAAGCCGACCGGGGCGACCCGCCGGACCAGCGCGGCCCGGTCGGCCTCCACCACCTGGCCCTCGACCGTCGCCGCGAGGGCCAGCTGACTGGTGCCCGTGGGGACCGGGCGCCCGGCGCCCGGCGCGCAGCACGGGTCGGCACAGTCGTAGGACCACCAGCGGCCGCCGCGCACCAGCAGCACGTCCCGGACGGCCACCCCGGCCGCGTCGAACCCCAGCACGGTCCGGTGCAGCAGCTCCCGCTGCGGCAGCTGGGGGTCCGGGTCCGGGTCGTCGGCCTGGTCGGTCACCGCCAGCACGACGACCGCCGACGGGGCGTCGGTGAGCACGGAGTGGACCAGCCCGCGCACCACCTGGTCGCGGTCTGCCGGGGACGGCAGGTCCACCCGCGCGGTCAGGCCCACGCGCGTCCCCCGGTCCCGCAGGCTCAGGACGACCAGCGACTCGGCCGGGTGGAAGCCGACCAGGTGCGGGAGGGCGGCGGCGATGTCACCGGGGCCGCTGAGGCGGACGGGAGCAGGGCGTTCGGATGCGGTCATGGCGACGAGGCTCGCCCTGCGCCGGCCGTCGATCGCCGGTCCGGGCCAAGTTGTGGACGACGCCGTCAGCTGTGGACGACGACCGACCGAGGACCTCCCCGACCGGCCAGGCTGCTGCCCGTGCTCCCCGCCGTACCCGTGCTCCCCGCCGTACCCGTGCTCCCCGCCGTGCCCGTTCCCGGTACCGCCCCCGCGGTGGCCCCGCACCCGCGCCGCGGTGACGACCCGGGGCGCTCCTCGCGCTCAGACCTCGTACTGGACCGCCGCCCTGCTCGCCAGGTGCGGGCGCACGTGCTCGGTCAGCACGGCCAGGTGCCGCGGGTCGTCGGCGTAGGCGCGGAAGGCCTGCACGTCGGGGAAGTCGGCCACCAGCGCCACGTCGGCGTTGCCGTCGACCAGGTGGGCGTCCGGCCCCACCGCGAACGAGGTCATGCCCCCGACCTCCGCCGGCAGCCGGCGCAGCGCGGCCACGGCGGCGGCACGCACCTCCGGGGAGGTCTCCGGGGTCCAGGTGAAGAGCACGACGTGACGCAGCATGCCCGCACCCTGCCAGGCCGCCGACCGGCGGGCGACCGGGCGCTCCGTACCGTCCCGGCCGTGCGCTGGGCGGACCTGCGCTGCTGGTTAGAGTCCGGGCATGGGACGGTCGTTGCGCGTCGCACTGCTGTCCTACCGGAGCAAGCCGCACGGCGGCGGTCAGGGCGTCTACGTCCGGGCCCTGTCGCACGAGCTGCGCGAGCTCGGCCACCGGGTCGAGGTGCTCAGCGGCCAGCCGTACCCGGAGCTGGCCGACGGCGTGCCGCTGACCGAGGTGCCGAGCCTCGACCTCTACCGCGAGCCCGACCCCTTCCGCACGCCCCGGCCCAGCGAGTTCCGCGACCTGGTCGACGTCCTGGAGTGGGCGACGATGTGCACCGCCGGCTTCCCCGAACCGCTCACCTTCAGCCTGCGGGCTGCCCGCCTGCTCCGCCGCCGCGCCGGCGAGTTCGACCTGGTGCACGACAACCAGTCGCTGGGGTGGGGCCTGCTCGGCCTGCGCCGCGCCGGGCTCCCGACCGTCGCCACGGTCCACCACCCGGTCGCGATCGACCGGGACCTGGAACTGGCCGCCGCCCCCGGGCTGCGCCGGCAGCTGACCCTGCGCCGCTGGTACGCCTTCACCGGCATGCAGGCGCGGGTGGCCCGCCGGCTGGACGGGATCACCACCGTCTCGGAGAACAGCCGCGCCGACATCGAACGGCACATGGGGGTGCCGGCCCGCGCCGTCGACGTCATCCCGGTCGGCATCGACCCGGACGTGTTCCACCCCGGCACCGCCCCGCGCGACCCGGCCACCGTGCTGGTCACCACGAGCGCAGACGTGCCGCTGAAGGGGCTGGTGCCGCTGCTGGAGGCGGTCGCCAAGCTGCGCACCGAGCGGGAGGTGCGCCTGGTCGTGGTGGGCAGCGTCCGCCCGGGTGGCCCCGCGGCCGCCGCCCTGGCGCGGCTCGGGCTGCAGGAGGCGGTGCGCGTCACCGGGCCGGTTCCGCAGGCGGAACTGGTGCGGCTGCTGCAGACCGCCACGGTGGTCGCCGTCCCGTCGCTGTACGAGGGCTTCTCGCTGCCCGCGGTCGAGGCGATGGCCTGCGCGACCCCGCTGGTGACCACCGACGCCGGGGCGCTGCCGGAGGTGGTCGGTTCGCACGCCGGCGTGCAGGTGCCCGCCGGCGACGTCGACCGGCTCGCCGCCGCGCTGCACCTGGTGCTGGACCACCCCTCGCTGCAGGACCAGCTGGGCCGGGCCGGGCGCGCCCGCGTGCTGGCCAACTACACCTGGCGCCGCACCGCCGAGCGCACCGCGGCTTGGTACGAGGAGGTGCTCGTCCGGCGCGCGCCGGACGGGCCCCGGGCAGGGAGCGCTCCCGCGTGCTGACCGTCGACTACGACCTGCTCGGCGTCGCCCCCGGCATGCGGGTGCTCGACCTGGGGTGCGGCGAGGGCCGGCACGCCTTCGAGGCCTACCGCCGGGGCGCCTCGGTGCTCGCCGTCGACTGGGGCGCGTCCGAGGTGTCGACCACGCGGACCTGGCTGCACGCCATCGCGGCCGCCGGCGAGGCGCCGGCCGGGGCCGCGGCGGAGGTCGCGCGCGCCGACCTCCGCGCCCTGCCGGTGCCCGATGCCAGCGTCGACCGGGTCATCGCCTCGGAGGTGCTCGAACACGTCCCGGACGACCGGACGGCGATCGCCGAGATCGCCCGGGTGCTCAGGCCAGGTGGCCGGGTCGCGGTCACCGTCCCCCGGTACGGACCCGAGCGGGTGTGCTGGGCGCTGTCCGACGACTACCACGCCAACGAGGGCGGGCACATTCGCATCTACCGCGGCGACCAGCTCTGGGAGCGGCTGGCCGCGGCCGGGCTGCGCCCGACCCGCACCCACCACGCGCACGCGCTGCACGCGCCCTACTGGTGGCTCAAGTGCGCCGTCGGCGTCGACCGGGACACCTGGGCCACGCGTGCCTACCACCGGCTGCTCGTCTGGGACCTGGTGCGCCGCCCGTGGGTGACGCGCACCGCCGAGCGGCTGCTGGACCCGGTCCTCGGCAAGAGCCTGGTGGTCTACGCCGAGAAGCCGGCGGCGAGGGGCACCGATGACTGACCACCTCCCCGAGGTGCCCGGTGTGCTGCGCGCCGACCAGCTGCGGGCGACGGTCGCCGCGATCGCGGCCGAGCAGGCGGGTGACGGTGCGCTGCCCTGGTTCCGCGGCGGGCAGCTGGACGCCTGGGACGCCGTCGAGGCGGCGATGGCCCTGGACGTCGGCGGGGAACACACGCGCGCCGCGGCCGCCTACGAGTGGCTGGCCGCCCGGCAGCGGCCCGACGGGTCGTGGGCCGCGGAGTACCGGGACGGCGCCGTCGTCGCCCCCGGGACCGAGAGCAACCACGCCGGCTACCTGGCCGTCGGCGTCTGGCACTCCTGGCTGAGCTGCGGCGACGACGGCCTCGTCGACCGGCTGTGGCCGGCCGTCCGGCGGGCACTGGACCTGGTGACGGCGATGCAGCTGCCCACCGGGACGATCGGCTGGGCCCTGCGACCCGACGGGACACCCGACGACACGGCGCTGCTCACCGGCAACGCCAGCCTCTTCCAGTCGCTGCGCTGCGGGATCGCGCTGGCCGACCTGGTCGGGCAGCCCCAGCCGGACTGGGACCTCGCCGCGACCGGCCTGGGTGCGGCGCTCCGCGCCCGCCCCGAGGTGTTCGCCGACCGCTCCCGGTGGGCGATGGACTGGTACTACCCGGTGCTCGCCGGCGCGGTCACCGGCCGCGCCGCGCACGAGCGCCTGGCCGCCGGGTGGGACACCTTCGTGGTGCCCGGCCTCGGGGTGCGGTGCGTCGCCGACCGGCCCTGGGTCACCGGGGCCGAGACCTGCGAGCTGGCCCTGGCGCTGGCCGCCTGTGGGCGACCCGACGACGCCGCCGAGCAGCTGGCCGCGATGCAGCACCTGCGGGCCGACGACGGCTCGTACTGGACCGGCTTCGTCTACCCGGACGACGCGCGCTGGCCGGTCGAGCGCACCACCTGGACCGCCGCCGCGGTGGTGCTGGCCGCCGACGCCATCGCCGGCACCGGCCCGGCCAGCGGCCTGTTCGCCGACCCCGCTCACCTCTGCGGCCCGGTGGCCGATGTGATCGAGGACCGGGGTTGACCGGCCCCGACGCCGGGCACGGTGCGCAGGTGATCACCGAGCTCGACCCCGCGCGGCCCGCGGTGACCTGCGTGGTGGCCAGCCGCAACCGGCGCGACGACCTGCTCGCCAGCCTGCCCCGGCACGAGGCCCCGGTCGTCCTGGTCGACAACGCCTCCACCGACGGCACCGTGGCAGCCGTCCGGGCCGCCCACCCCGAGGTCACGGTCGTCCCACTGCCCGACAACGCCGGCGCCCTGGCCCGCACCGTCGGCGTCGAGCGCGCCGGCACCCCGTTCGTGGCCTTCACCGACGACGACTCCTGGTGGGCGCCGGGCGACCTGGCGCGCGCGGTGGAGATCATGCGCGCCCACCCCCGGCTCGGCTTGCTGGCCGCCCGGATCCTCGTCGGACCGGAGGAACGCCTCGACCCGGTCTGCGAGGTGATGGCGGCCAGCCCGCTGGGCACCGACCCGGACCTGCCCGGCCCGTCGCTGCTCGGCTTCGTGGCCTGCGCGGCCCTGGTGCGCACCGAGGCGTTCACCACCGCCGGCGGGTTCGACCCGGTGGTCCGCTTCCCCGGCGAGGAGGAGCGCCTCGCGCTGGACCTGGCCGCCGCCGGCTGGGGCCTCGCCTACGTCGACGGGGTCACCGTGCACCACCACCCGTCACCACGCCGCGAACCCGCAGCCGACCGGCAGGCCGGCCTGTGGCGCAGCCGGGTGCTCACGGCGCTGATGCGCTACCCGCTGCGCGACCTGGCCGGTCAACTGCTGCGCGCGCTGCGCGCCGGCCGGCCGGGCCTGCGGGGTCTGGCCGGCGCCCTCCCCCGGGTGCCCGCCGCCCTGCGCCGGCGCCGCGTCCTGCCCACCACCGTGATGTCCGGAGTCCGGGAGCTGCAGCACTCATGACGAGCGAACTGGCCGAACCGGCCACCACCGGCACCGACGCCGACCCGCGGGTGGCCGTCGTCGTCATCACGCACAACCGCCGCGACGAGCTGCTGCTCGCGCTGACCCGGCTGCGCGCGCTGCCCGAGCAGCCGCACGTGGTGGTCGTCGACAACGGCTCGTCCGACGGCACCGCCGACGCGGTCCGCCGGGAGCACCCCTGGACCGAGCTGATCGCCAGCCCGCAGAACCTGGGCGCAGTGGGCCGCAACCTCGGCGTCGCCCGGCTGGACACCCCCTACGTCGCCTTCTGCGACGACGACACCTGGTGGGACCCGGGCTCGCTGCGCGCCGCCGCCGACGCCTTCGACGCCCACCCCCGGCTGGCCGTGGTCACCGCCCGCATCCTCGTCGAGCCGGGCGGCACCGAGGACCCGATCGTGGCCGAGCTGCGCGACTCCCCCGTCGTCGGCGCCGACTGGCTGCCCGGCCCCGCGCTGGGCAGCTTCCTCGCCGGCGCCAGCGTGGTCCGCCGCGAGGCCTTCGACGAGGTCGGCGGGTTCAACGAGCGGCTGTGGCTGGGGGGTGAGGAGGAGCTGATGGCCGGCGACCTCGCCGCCCGCGGCTGGGAGCTCTGCTACCTGCCCGAGCTGACCATCCACCACCAGGCCAGCACCGCGCGCGACCCGCACAAGCGGCGGGCCGACGGCATCCGCAACACCCTCTGGACGACGTGGCTGCGCCGGCCGCTGAAACCGGCGCTGCGCCGCACGCTCCACCTGCTGCGCACCGTGCCGAAGGACCGGGTGACCGCCCGCGGGCTCCTCGCAGCGGTCCGCGGGCTGCCGTGGCTGGTGCGCGAGCGGCGGGTGCTGCCGCCGCACGCCGAGGCGCGGTTCGCCGCGCTGGAGGACGCGCAGCGGCGATCGACCGCCCGGCGGTACGTCAGCTGAGCACCGTCCGCCCGGCGCGGGCGACCGACGCGCACGCCATCGGCGAGGCCCTCGCCGACGCGTTCACCGACTACCCCTGGGTGCGCTGGGCCCTCGGGGACGACGGGCTGCACGAACGACTGACCGGGCTCTACCGGCTGGAGGCCGGGCTGCTCGGGGTCGAGACGCACGGCACCTGGCTGGCCGAGGACCACGGGCTGGTGCTCGCCGCGGCGTGCTGGGTGCGGCCCGACGCCGCCCCGTCGGCGGCGACGGCGCAGCTGGTCGCCGACCAGGTGGAGGTGCTGCTCGGGGACCGCAGACCGGTGCTCGCCGCCGCGGAGGAGGCCAGCACCGCCCTGCACCCACCGGGCGAGCACTGGTTCCTGGCCTGCGTCGGCACCCGCCCCACGGCCCGCGGCCGCGGCCTGGCCACGGCCCTGCTGCGGGCCGGGCTCCAGGCGGTCGACGCAGCGGGGGCGAGCGCCCTGCTGGAGACCTCGGCCGCGGGCAACGTCCGGCTCTACGAGCGCCTGGGCTTCGCCGTCGTCGGCGAGGTCGACCCACCCGGCGGCGCACCGCACACCTGGGTGATGCACCGGGCGCCGGCCCGGTGACCGCGCCGTCGAGCGCGGGCGGGCTCGGCCCACAGGTCCGCCTCTTCCCCGAGCACAGCGCCGAGTGACCGCTGTGGACCACCGGCATGACCCCCCGGGTACCGGCTCGGTCTCTCCCCCGAGCTGCAGCTCCGGCTCCGTGAGTGGGCGGCCTTCTTCAACGCCCACGTCCACCACGAGGAGGGCTGGGACGACCCTGGGCACCGGTCCGAGTTCGCCGCACGGGACGAGGAGCTCGCCGCCGCGCTGCGCGCCGAGCTGCCCGGCTCCGACGTGCGCTACGACGACTGGGCCACCCGCGACCCGTCCGAGGGACCCCGGGGGCTGAGGGCGGGAGGGTCAGCGGCGGTCGGCGAACCGGTCCAGCGCCGCGACCAGTGGTGCCGACATGCTGCCGCCGGAGTGCCCGGCGTCGCCGACGACCACCAGCTCGCTGTCCGGCCACGCGGAGTGCATGCGCCAGGCGGTGTCCAGCGGTCCGCTCACGTCGAACCGGCCGTGCACCATCACGCCGGGGATCCCAGCCAGCCGATGCGCGTCGCGCAGCAACTGGCCGTCGTCGAGGAAGCAGCCGTTGCCCCAGTAGTGCGTCACCAGTCGGGCGAAGGCCAGCTGGAACGGCGGGGCGGCCACCGACAGCGACGGCTCGGCGTCCGGGGCGAGCGACACGTGGACGTCCTCCCAGGTGCACCACTCCAGCGCGGCCCGCGCCCGGGGAACGCCTCGGCATAGGCGAACGCCAGGGTCACGCCCCACGACCCGCCCCAGACCAGCCAGCGGTCGATGCCCAGGTGCTCCCGGAGCCGCTCCAGGTCGGCCACCAGGTGCGGGGTGGTGTTCGCCGCGAGGTCCACCTCGGGCTCCCCGGCCCACGGGGTGCTCCGTCCGGCGTTGCGCTGGTCGACCAGCACCACCCGGTAGCGCCGCGGGTCGAACTGGCGCCGCATCCCCGGGGTGCAGCCCTGCCCGGGGCCGCCGTGCAGCACGACCGCCGGCTTGCCGTCGGGGTTGCCGCAGACCTCCCAGTAGAGCCAGTGGCCGTCGCCGACGTCGAGCATCCCGGTCGCGTACGGCTCGATCGGCGGGTACAGCCCGCTCACCGGGCCCGCCGGTGCAGGGGTCACGTCGTGGACCGTCGGGTCACCTCGGCCCCACCGGGCTGTCGGGCTCGGCCGGGGCAGGCTGCCGTCCGACCGGGTCGCTCCGCCGGGAGACGAGGTAGAGCGCGGTCAGCACGGCACCCAGGGCGACCACGACCACCGCCGTCCGCGCCCCCGACCACGACGGCATGGCCGGGTCGACGACGTCGGTCGACTGCAGCCCGTCGGCCAGGGCCACGACCGCGCCGGACCAGTCCCCGTCCACGACGGCCGGCTCGACCTCCTCGCTCATCAGGGTCTCGACCGCCTCCGGCTCGACCGGCGCCTCGTCCCCGATCCACCACTCGTACTCGGCCTCGTCCGTCGCGACGGCCAGCAGCAGCTCCTCGTCACCCAGCTCCGACTCCGCCGCGGTCAGCTCCGCCCAGTCGGCGTCGTCGTCCTCGCCGTCGAAGGAGGGCACGAAGACGGCGGACAGCATGAGCCCCGTCTCCGAACGCAGTTCCGCCAGGGCGTCCTCGACCGCCGCGGCGCCGTCCCCGAGCACGCCGGCTTCGTCCGCGATCGGGTCTTCGACCGCGACCGGCTGCTCCGCCGACGCGACGGCGGCGGGCAGCGAAGCGGTGATCAGGACGGTCAACAACGCGATTCGGGCGCGCACACACACTTCCTCTGGATCGGTGACCGGGTGCCCGCGGCGGACATCGTCTCCCCGCGGTCCTCGCGGCAGGCGCCGGACGTCGCCGAGGCCCCTCTGCGCGATCATGAACGGCAACTGGGTGCATGGCAGGAGAAAGCCACCACCTTCCCCGCCACGCGGAATGTCGACCGGTTCCCGTCAGCGTCCGATGACGGAAAGCAATGACGCGTCGCCGTTCTCCGAGGCGCGTCCCTGCCCGATTCACCATCACAGGTGCACGGGGGCCAGGTCGGAGAACGACCGGACGTCCGGCGTGCACGCACCCGCGACCGAGACCACCGCGCCCCGCGCCGGGTCGCACCAGTCGACGAGGTGGAGGCCGCGGTAGCGGGCGACCGACCAACCGGCCTGCTCCCGGCGCTCCGCCACCCGGGACAGGTCGAGCCGGTGCACCCCGCTCAGCGACGCCATCCCCGTCTTCACCAGGCACTCCTTGCGCACCCAGAACCGGAGGGCGAGCAGCGACGGGTCGGCCGCCGAACGCACCTGCCGCTGTTCGGCCGCAGCGAGCCCGGGGAACGGTCCGGCCGCGGCACCGCCCGTCGGCAGCGCCTCGACGTCCACCCCGACCGGGTGCCACGCGGCAGCCGCCACCACGGCACCGCGGGTGTGGGCCCAGCTGACCTGCACGTCGGGCAGGTCCACGAGGGAGGGGCGGCCGTGCCCCGGCGTCCCGCAGTCGGAGCACCACTGGCGCACGGCCAGCTCAGCCACCGGCCGTCCGGTCAACGCGGCGGCGCACCGACGCACCAGCAGGTGCGCGGCGACGTAGGCGGCCCGGTCCGCGGGGTCCCGGAGCGCCCCGCTGCGCGCCCGCTCGGCGCCGTCGAGGAGCCGGAGGTCGGCTCCGGCGAGCACCTCGGCCGGGCTGGCCACCACGACCAGCGGTCGCCGGACCAGCAGCCGGCGGGCACGTTGCAGCACCACGTCCACCCTTCCGTCGACCGACCTCGTCACCGGCCCCCCGCGCGCCGCGTTGCGGCGGTGAGCGGCAGTGCGGCTGCTCACACCGCGGAATTGTTCAATCACGCAGCGGCGCGCACAACGAATTCTCGGTCGAAATCATATGACACTCCGAATTCGACCTCTCACGAATAGTCATGGTCGCGCCGCGTACGCGAAATTCGCCTCATAGTTCTGGTCAGCAACTGTGTTACTCCCTAGCGTCGACAAAGGTTCGAACATGTCAACTGCGAGAGCGAGTCGATGGCGACGCACAGCGACAGCCCGGACTTCATCCCCGGCTTCACCACCCCGAGGGACCCAGCACTCGATCGCGCACCGTCGCGCTTCCACTTCAGCGACAACGTCGCGGGAACGTCACCTCGGCAACAGTCGCCGGACACGACCCGCCTGTCCCAGTACTTCGAGCGGACCTGCGACCACCGTCCCTCGGCGACCGCGCTGGAGTGCGAGGGTGAGCGGCTGAGCTATGCGGACCTCGACCAGCGGGCCAACCGGCTGGCGAACCACCTGCTGAGCCTCGGCGTCCGGGCCGGCGTCCGCGTCGGCATCCTGCTGGACCGCTCGGTCAACACCTACGTCAGCCTGCTCGCGGTGACGAAGACCGAGGCGACGTTCGTCCCGATCGACCCGGCGGCCCCGGCCGACCGCGTGCAGTTCATCGCCGAGGACTCCGACCTGGGGCTCGTGGTCAGCACCACCTCGTTCGCCGCGACCACCGGCGGGCTGCCCTGCCCGGCGCTCCACCTGGACGAACTGGGTGGCGACCTCGCGAGCGCGCCGAGCTGGCGTCCCGAGCTCGACACCGGCGGTGACCCCGTCTGCTACATCATCTACACGTCCGGCTCGAGCGGCCGGCCCAAGGGCGTCGAGATCGCCCAGTCGAGCATCTGCAACTTCATCGGCATCGTCCCGGACCTCTACGGCGTGGAGCCGACCGACCGGGTCTACCAGGGCATGACGATCGCCTTCGACTTCTCCATCGAGGAGATCTGGCCGACCTGGGCGGTGGGGGCGACCCTCGTCGCCGGTCCCACGGACGGGCGCCGGGTGGGCAGCGGACTGGCCGACTTCCTGGCCGAGCACGAGATCACGATGATCTACTGCGTCCCCACCGTGCTGGCGACCCTGGACCGCACGCTCCCGCTGATCCGCACGGTGAACGTCGGCGGCGAGGCCTGCCCGCGGGAGCTCGTCGACCGCTGGGGCCCCGGCCGGCGCATCCTCAACACCTACGGCCCGACCGAGACCACGGTCACCTGCACGATGGCCGAGCTGTACCCCGGCAAGCCGGTGACCATCGGGCGGCCCCTGCCGACCTACCGCGTCACCCTGCTGAACGACGAGCGCCGCCCAGTGGCCAACGGTGAGGTCGGCGAGATCTGCGTCGGCGGCCCCGGAGTGGCCCTCGGGTACGTCAACCGCCCCGACCTGACGGCCGACCGTTTCCTCCCCGACCCGCACGGCTTCCCCGGGGAGCGGCTCTACCGCACCGGCGACCTGGGCCGCTTCCTCCCCGACGGGGAGCTGGAGTACCTCGGCCGAGCCGACAGCGAGGTGAAGGTGCGCGGCCACCGCGTCGACCTGCAGGAGATCGAGGGCATGCTCCTGCAGCACGACCGGGTCACCGCGGCCGTGGTGAAGCTGATCCCGGCACCGGAGACCGGCGGAGAGCTGGCCGGGTACGTGATCCCCCGCTCCGCGGACGACCCCGACGGACTCGTCGCCGAGCTGCACGACATGCTGCTGCGGCAGCTGCCGCCCTACATGGTCCCGAGCTTCCTCGACGTGGTCGACACCATCCCGATGCTGCCCAGCGGCAAGGCCGACCGGAAGGCCCTGCCGGACCCGCAGGGCCCCCGACTGGTCCGGGACACCGGGGAGTTCGCGCCCCCGGAGACGCCGGTGGAAGCCTGGATCGCCGGGCTGTGGGAAGAGGCCTTCGGGCTGCCGGCCGGGTCGGTGTCGGTCGAGGCCGACTTCTTCGACGCCCTCGGTGGCCACTCGCTGCTCGCTGCGAGGATCGTCTCGACGATGCGCTCGAGCGACCTGGGCGCCGGCCTCTCGATCCTGGAGCTCTACCGGCACCCGACGGTCCGTTCCCTCGCCGCACACCTCGAGGAGGACGCCGGGTCCGGAGCGGCCGCCGAGCCCCACCTGCGCCGCCCGGCACAGTCCTCCCGACGACGGATCACCGCCTTCGGCTCGGCGCAGCTGACCACCCTCTTCGGCATCGTGCTGCTGTTCCTGCTCCCGGCGGCCGTGCTGTACTCGCTCAACGACGGGGAGCCGTCGGCCACCCTGGTGGTGCAGCTGGCCCTCGCCCTGCCCGCGTTCTTCCTCCTCGTCCGCTGGGTGCTCCCGGTCGTCGGGGCCCGGTTGCTCTCGCGCGGGCTGCAGCCCGGTGACCACGCGCTGTGGAGCTGGACCCACCTCCGGGTCTGGACGGTGCAGAAGCTGATGGTGATCTCCCCGATGACCGTCCTCAGCGGATCCCCGTGGGCGGCGACCTACCTGCGCCTGGCCGGCGCGCGGATCGACGACGACTGCCACATCGGCACCGCGGAGATCAGCCTCCCGGCGATGCTGGACGTCGGCCCCGGCGCCACCCTCGGGTACGGCACCCAGCTGCACGGCCACCGGGTCGCCGACGGCGTGCTCTCGCTCGGGGTCGTGACCGTGGGCGCCGGCGCCACCGTCGGCTCGCAGTCCCTGCTGGAGGCCGGCTCCGCGGTCGGCGAGGGCGCCGTGCTGCGCGAGCAGTCGCTCCTGCCCGCCGGGCAGGTGGTCCCCGACGGGGCCACCTGGACCGGTTCGCCGGCCCGGGCCACGACCGAGGCGCCCGACCCGGTGATCGAGGTGATGACCAGCTGCGACCGGGCACCCCGCACCTGGTCGCGTCAGCTGCGGACCGGTTTCGCCGCCGGCATCACGCTGCTGGAGCTGCTGCCCTTCTTCGTGCTGCTCCCCGTGGTGGCCCTGGTGTGGTGGGTGCTGCTCACCTTCGGACTGGGCGCCGCCCTCGTCGCGACGGCCCTCTCGGGCCCGGTCTTCGTGGCGGCCTCCTGCGCGCTGATCCTCGGGTGCCGCCGGCTCGCCCTGACCGAGACACCGCCAGGCGTGCACCACCTGCGGTCCAAGCTGGGCCTGGAGAAGTGGCTGGGCGACAAGCTCCTCGAGATGAGCCTGATGCTGAACAACAGCATGTACGCGACGCTCTACACCTCGATCTGGCTGCGGGCCCTGGGCACCAAGGTGGGCCGCGGCGCCGAGGTCTCCACCATCGCCAACATCGACCCCGACCTCCTCACCCTGGGCGAGGGCAGCTTCGTCGCCGACATGGCCAGCGTCGGAAGCGCGACCTACGCCAACGGGCACGTCGCCTTCCAGGCCACGGAGGTCGGCTCCCGTGCCTTCGTGGGCAACGCCGCGTTCATCCCCTCGGGGTCGCACCTCGGCGAGGGTTCGCTGATCGGCGTGCGGAGCGTGCCGCCGACCGGGGGCGTGCCGGCGGACTCCTCGTGGCTCGGCTCCCCGCCGATCAACCTGCCGCGTCGGGAGCTGTACGAGGGCTACACCGAGGCCGAGACCTTCACGCCCAGCCGCCGTCGGGTGCGGGCCCGCTACGCCATCGAGTCCCTGCGCATCGTGCTCCCCAGTTCGATCCTGGCGCTGGCGATGTTCGGCACCCTGTACGGCGTCTCCGTGCTCTCGGCGAACCAGGGGCTGCTCGTCACCGTGGTCGGTGCGCCGCTGATCGCGCTCCTGTCCAGCCTCGCCGTCGTGGTGGCGGTGGCCCTGCTCAAGTGGGTCGTCGTCGGCCGTTACCAGCCACGGGTCCGTCCGCTGTGGAGCGGTTTCGTGCGCCGCACCGAGTTCGTCACCGGGATCTACGAGGCGGCCGCGGTGCCGGCGCTGCTCACCTGGCTCACCGGCACGCCGCTGCTGGGCCCGTTGCTGCGTCTCTACGGAGCCAAGGTCGGCCGCCGGACGCTGATCGACACCACCTACCTCACCGAGTTCGACCTGGTGACCCTGGGCGACGACGTCTCCGTGGGCACGAACGCCTCCCTGCAGACCCACCTGTTCGAGGACCGGGTGATGAAGATGGACCACGTCATCGTCCGGGACCGGGCCAGCGTCGGGGACAAGTCCGTGGTGCTGTACGGCTCGGTCGTCGAGGCGGACGCCACGATCGCCGACCTGTCCCTGGTCATGAAGGGCGAGGTGCTGCCCCCCGGCACCGCGTGGAGCGGGATCCCGGCGCAGAAGGTCGGCCGGGCGCCGGCCAGCACGCTGCCGGTGCGGGACGTCCCGTCCGCCGACGCCGCCGCAGTGGACAACCCCGCCACGGAGAGCCGACAGCTCAGCACCGCGTCGACCAGCCGGGAGGCATGAGCGTGTCCCAGACCAGCGAACACCAGAACATCGTGGCCCCCCTGCCACCGGAGACCCCGGCCGCACCGGCGCTCCCGCACAGCTGCGCACCCGCGCCGGCCGGCGACGTCGCCGGCACCCCGGCCGAGGGCAGTCCCAACACGGAGACCACCGCGCCGCCGCGCCGCCCGCGGGCACGGCTGGTCGGCATCGACGCCGCCCGAGGCGTCGCCCTCATCGGCATGATGTCGGTGCACCTGATCGCCCCGGCCACCGACGACGGGGACGTGTCGCTGGCGTGGGTCCTGGCCAACGGCAAGGCCTCGGCGCTGTTCGCCTTGCTCGCCGGTGTCGGCATCGCCTTCTCCACCGGCGGTCGCCGCACCCTCCGTGGCCTGGCCTGGCGGGCCGGCGTGCTGTCCCTGCTGACCAGAGCGGTGATCATCGCGGCGATCGGCCTGGCGTTCGGGTACGTCGTCGGCACGGACGACGCCGCGGTGATCCTCGCCTACTACGGCGTGCTGTTCGCCCTCGCCATCCCCTTCCTCAAGCTCTCGACCCGCGGCCTGGTCGTGGCGGCCGCGGTGGTGGCCGTCCTCATGCCGCTGGCCAGCCATGCGCTGCGCAGCGGGATGGCACCCGTGACCGAGGCCAACCCGACACTGACCGACCTGGTCACCGACCCGCTGGGCCTGCTGTCCCGGCTGACCCTCACCGGGGTGTTCCCCGCCCTGGTCTGGCTCGCCTACCTGCTGGCGGGCATGGCGGTGGGCCGGGCGGTGCTCTCCTCGCGACGGGTCGTCGGCCAGATCACCTTGCTCGGCCTGGCGCTCGCCCTGGCATCCAGCCTGCTGTCCATGCTGCTGCTCACCGTCGGCGGCCTGGGGCGCGCGCTCCGCACGGACGCCCTGGCGACCATGCACTTCGAGGACTACCAGGAGGCGCTGATCTGGGGCCCCTCCGGGACGACGCCGACCAACAGCCCGTGGTGGCTGGCGGCGATGGCTCCGCACAGCGGCAGCCCGCTGGACCTGCTCTTCACCACCGGGGTGGCGCTGGCCGTGCTGGGCGGCTGCCTGCTGCTCGGTCGGGGCCTGCAGCCGTTGCTGCGCCCGCTGGCCGCCGCCGGCGCCATGACGCTGACCCTCTACAGCGTGCACCTGCTGCTGGTCGCGGCCCCGTTCCCCCGCGGCGTCGGCAACTTGGTCCTGCAGATCCTCCTGCTGGTGACCTTCGCCGTCGTCTGGAGCAGGAGCCACCTGCGCGGGCCGCTGGAGGACCTCGTCTGGCGGTCGACCAGCGCGGTGCGCCGGAGGGTGCTCGGCTCCTCCGGTGCCGACGGGTCGCGCGGCACCACCGGGAGCTGACCGTGTCCGACCGCCGGGGCGGTGACCGGCCGCTGGCGCTGGTCTACCGGGGGCCGGCCACCACCTCCGGCTGCCCGGAGGCGGTGGCCGGCGCGCTGGCCCGGAGCCGGTGGGACCTCGACGTCCGCTTCGTCGGGCCCAAGGAGCGTCTTGCTCTGGAGCCGGGGGTGCTCGCCGCCGCCGTGCTCTACGCCCAGCCCGGCGGCGGCGAGCTGGAGAAGGCCTGGCGCAAGCTCCGCAAGCAGGCGCCGGCGGTCCGCGACTACGTCGCGGGCGGCGGCCGCTACCTGGGCTTCTGCCTGGGCGGGTACCTGGCCGGGGAGACACCCGGTTTCGGGCTGCTGCCCGGGGACGCCGACCAGTACATCTCCTCCCCCGGTGCGTGGCCGACGCACACCGACGACGCGGTCACCACCGTCATCTGGAACGGCCGCCGCCGGGAGGTGTTCTTCCAGGACGGCGCCTGGTTCGACCTGGACCCGGCCCGGGGAGAGGCCGAGGTGCTGGCCACCTACGAGAACGGGCTGCCCGCCGCCGTGGTCGCGCCCTTCGGCGCCGGCGCGGTCGGCGTGGTCGGGCCGCATCCCGAGGCGACCCCGGACTGGTTCACCGACTGCGGCCTGCCGGTGCCGGCCGACCTCCGGGCCGACCTGACCCAGGACCTCGTCGACCGGGTGATGCACCTCGGGCAGGTGTCCCGGATCGGCTGAGCGGACCCGAGACGCACGCAGGCCACCGCGGGAGCACGAACTCCCTGCGGTGGCCTGCGCCGTCCGGCGTGCTGCTGGCTGCTGGCTCAGCCCTCGTCGAGGAAGGCGGCCACGATGCTGCCGAACTGCCCGGACCTGTTGTGCCCGACGCCGGCGGGGGCGACCAGTCGGGTGTTGAGGCCCTGGGCCGAGTACCACTGCTGGCCGGCCTGTGCGCCGTAGGGCCCGGAGAGCGCGTTGAACCCGCCGCCCGCGCCGGTGTCCTGAGCGCCGGTGTCCCAGCGCAGGACGACCTTGCCCTTCACGTCCGCGGGGATGGTCACCCGCCCGGCCGGGGCACCGCCGCCACCGATCGCGATGACCCCGCCGCCGCCGGACCACAGCCCCGGGTGGGCCGGGAAGACGAACCGGGTCGCCGCCTGTGCACCCGACGAGTAGCCGGAGAACCAGAGCTCACCGGCGCCGTACTGGGCCTTGGTCTCGGCGATCAGCGCGGCCAGGTAGTTGGCGTACCCGGCTGCGTCGCCCCGCTCCCAGCACTGGCACGAGCGGTTCGGGCTGAACGGGGCCACCAGCACCATGTTGTGTGCTCGCGCCACGGCGGCCAGCCCGTTCGACCCACCGATCGCGTAGGACTGGGTCGGGTTCTCGATGCCGTACTCACCGGTGCCGTCGGCGTACACCAGCAGACCGATCGGCTTCGCCGGGTCCACCCCCTCGGCGAAGACCCGGTAGTCCGCGGTGTAGCCGGCGGCGCTGAAGGACGTGGTGCGGTTGGTCAGCGGCGCCGTGGGTGCCTGGTGCACCGGGGCGGCCGTGACCGGGACGGGGGCCGGGGCAGGAGCCGGCTTCGGGGCGGGAGCCGGAGCAGGGGCCGGCTTCGGGGCGGGAGCCGGCGCCGAGGGGGTGCTCGGCACGACCGTCGGCGCAGGTGCGGGAGCCGGCGCGGTGGTCGTGGGGGCCGGTCGGGGGGTGCCCCGCCGGGCCCGGTCGGCCTCCAGGCGCGCCGCCCGCTCGGCCCGAGCGGCCTCGACCTGGACCGTGGCGCGCGCCGGGTCGGCAGTGGAGGCACTGCTCGCCGCCGTCGGGTCCGACGGCGCCTCCGTGACCGTGGCCGCGCCGAAGGCGGCGGTCATGCACAGGACGGCGGCGGCCGCACAGCTCCGCGCGTGCCGCCGCCCTCGGGTGGACAGGACGGACGAGAAGCGGCGACGACGGCCACCGATGTGACGTCTGGACAAGAAGAGACCCCTTCGAGCGTCCCGCACCGGGGTGCCGGACGGTGTGCGGCAGTTACGGAACGAATCGTTGCACGCACTCAATGCGTCCGTAAGGTCACGGAGGGTCCACAATGACCTCATTCATCACACCAGCCACCCTCATCTCGCCAGCAGGTGCACTGACGGCTCACCGGCGCCGATGGCCACGGGTTCGCCCGAGTTGCGACCGCGCGGGAAGATGGCGGGAACGGGAACGTCCCGTCCATCTCGAAGGGCAGTGATGCGCGCGGGTCGTCGACGGGCCGCGGTCGCTGCACTCGCCGGGGTCGTCCTGCTCGGCGGCTGCTCACCCGGCGCCCCCGATCCGGACGCCGGCCCCACGTCCACCGCCTCCCCGGACGGCCCGTCCTGGACGGAACCCTGGGCGGACCGACCCGTGGTGGACCTGCGCTTCGACGTCTCGGGGGACCTGGAGACGGTCTCCGGCGCGGAGCGGGTCGTCTTCACCCCTGACCTGAGCACCTGCGTGCTGGTCTTCCGCGCCTGGCCCAACAAGCCGGCCACCGCACGGGCAGGCAGTGGGCTGACCGTGTCCGAGGTCAGGGTGGACGGCGACCCGGCCGAGGTGCGTGACGTGCCGGCCGGAGCCCCCGACAGCGCGCCCGCCGGCACCCTGCTGGAGGTGCCGCTGGCCGAGTGCGCGGAACCCGGCGAGCAGATCACCGTCGAGCTCGAGTTCGACGTCGAGCTCGGCACCGACGTCAACGAGCGGGTCGGCACCTCCTCCGAGGCCGATGTCGCCTGGTTCGCCACCGCGTTCCCGTTGCTCTCCTGGGAACGCGGTCGGGGATGGGACCGGAACCCCGCCGTCGCCGTCGCCGGCGAGATGGCGGTGAGCGAGAACTTCGAGCTGGCCTCGCTGGAGGTCGTCGCGGACGCCGGCCACGAGGTGCTGGGCACCGGCCGGGTGGTCGGCACCTCCGACGGCCCCGGCGGCACCACCGTGCACGAGTTCGCCGCCCCGTCGGTCCGGGACGTCGCGGTGACCGTCGGGGAGCTCGACGTGCGGACGGCGGAGATCGGCGGCGTCCGGGTGCACGTGGGCGTGGACGAAGGGGTGGACCAGGCGACCCCGGCGGAGTGGCTGACCCAGCTCGAGAAGTCGATGGAGGCCCTGGTCTCGCTCCTGGGCCCCTTCCCCTACGACGACCTCTGGGTCTCGGTGCTGTCCAGCCAGACCAGCGGCATCGAGTTCCCCGGCGCGATCCAGTTCGGCGACGCCGACCCGGACTTCCGCCGGGCGCTGGTGACCCACGAGCTGGCGCACATGTGGTTCTACGGCCTGGTCGGCAACAACCAGGGAGTGCACCCCTGGCTGGACGAGTCGTTCGCGACCTTCGCGCAGATGGTCGTGCACGGGGAGGGCTCGGCCGGGCTGGCCGCCCTGCCCGAGTCCACCCGGCACGGCGTGGGCGAACCGATCCAGTACTGGGAGCAGTTCCGGCGGCCCAGCTCCGCCTACTACGACACCGTCTACACCGTCGGCGGGGCGACCCTGGTCGCGGCCCGGGACCAGGTGGGCGCCGAGGCGTTCGACGCGGCGCTGCGCGAGTACCTGCGCGCCAACGCCTGGTCGATCGCCACCCCGGCCGACGTCGAACAGGCCTTCGCGGAGCTGCCCGCAGTGCTCACCGAGCTGGAGCAGGTCGGCGCGCTGCCCTGACGGACACTGCGGCCGGGTGCCCCCGGCTCAGCGCGCGCAGCCGATGCAGGTGCGGGCCTGCGGCCGGGCGGTCAGCCGCTCGGCCGCGATCGGCTGCCCGCAGCTCTCGCAGACCCCGTAGCCGCCGGTCGCGGCCCGGGCGAGCGCGTCGTCGACGTCGGCCAGCCGGCGCCGCGCGGACTCCAGCAACGCGGCGACCTGCTGGCGCTCGAAGGCGATCGTCGCCCCTTCCGGGTCGTGCTCGTCGTCGGCGTTCGAGGCGGCCGAGGCGGCCACCACCTCGTCGAACTCGCGGGTCAGCGCGGCGATCTGGGCCAGCGTCCCGGCCCGGGCCCGGGTCAGCTCGTCCAGCGCGGTCACTGCTCCATCGTCCCCGTCAGCCCGCGTCAGTGCGATGACGGCGCCGCCGGCACGCCCGGCGTGGTCCGTCCCCGGCCACGGGCTCAGCGAACCCGGCGCAGCAGGCGCAGCGAACCGGTGCCGGGCAGCTCGGTGAACTCCCCCGAGGCCAGCACCCGCTGGTGGACGCCGAACGGGGCCTGCCCGCCGTCGGCCGGGTCGGGGAAGACGTCGTGGATCGCCAGCGTGCCCCCGACGGCGACCTTGCCGACCCAGGCGTCCTGGTCGCGGCGGGCGGAGGACTCGGTGTGGCTGCCGTCGAGGAACAGCAGCGCCAGCGGCGTCGACCACAGCGCCGCCAGCACCTCCGACCGGGCGACCACGGCGACGACGACGTCCTCCGCGCCGGCCTCGGCGATCGTGCGCCGGAAGCCGGGCAGCGTGTCGATCCGCCCGATCCGGGGGTCGACCAGCGAGGGGTCGTGGTACTCCCAGCCGGGCTGGTGCTCCTCCGAACCGCGGTGGTGGTCGACGGTGACCACCTGCCGGTGCGCCTCCCGGGCCGCGGCGGCCAGGTACAGCGCCGACTTGCCCAGCCAGCTGCCGATCTCCAGCAGCGGGCCGGGCACCGCGACCGCACGGGCGGCCTCGTACAGCGCGCGGCCCTCGTCGGGCGGCATGAAGCCCGGTGCGGCGGCGGCCGCGGCCAGCAGGTCGGTGCTCACCGGCACAGCATCGCCGGTGCCGTGGGCCCCGGTCAGCGGGGGTCCCGGGGCTGGGGCGGCCGGCCGCCGTCGCGCTCGGTCGCGGCCTCGCGCATCGCGCGCAGGCGTTCCCGCCGGCGCTCGGCCTCCCGCTCCTCGGCGGTGGGCTCCGGCGCGGGGGCCGACGGCGTGGCGGCCGAGGCCGAGCTGGCCGCCACCAGCGCACCCACCAGGGTGGTCACCGGCACGGCGAGCACGAGCGCGATCCCGCCGACCAGGGTGCGCACGACCTCCTCGCCCACCTCGGCGCCGGTGAGGGTCGTCCAGAACGGCCGCTGGTAGATCTCGAAGAGCATCAGCAGCGGGAGCGCCGCCCCGGCGTAGGCGAAGACGATCGTGTAGACGGTCGAGGCGATGTGGTCCCGCCCGATCTGCATCCCCCGGGCGAACAGCTGGCGCCAGCCCATCTGCGGGGACACCTCGTGCAGCTGCCAGACCGCCGACGCCTGCGTGATGCTGACGTCGTTGAGGATGCCCAGCCCGGCCACCACGCTGGCGGCGATGACCAGCCCGCCGAAGTCCAGGCTCCGGTCGAGCTGGAGCAGCTGGAGGTTCGCCTCGTTGTTGAACCCGGTCAACCGGGCCGCGCCGACCGCCACGGTGCCGAGCACCGCGCTGAGCGCGAGCCCGAAGAGGGTGCCCACCAGCGCCGTCGTCGTCCGGGCGTTGAACCCGTGCGCCAGGTAGAGGACGACGAACATGATCGCCGTCGAACCGATCAGGCTCACCCACAGCGGGGAGCCGCCCTGCAGGAGGGCGGGGAGCATGAACTCCAGCAGGACGACGAAGGCGAACCCCAGCCCCAGCAGCGCCAGGAGTCCGCGCAGCCGGGCCACCGCGCCCACGACCAGGACGAAGGCCAGCGCGAGGACGACGATCGGGGTGCCCCGGGCGAAGTCCTGGAACTGGTAGGTGGCCTGCCCGCCGTCGACCACGTCCCGGGTGAGCACCAGCTCGTCACCGGCCGAGACGCCGGCGGCCACCACCTCGGGGGGCAGGTCGACCTGGACGAAGTCGCCACGGCTCTCCCCCTCCCCCACGACCATCACCGCGGTGGCGCAGGTCAGCGGCTCGCCGGTGCCGTCGGAGCAGTCGTAGGGCTGCAGCGAGGAGACGGTGGCCACCGGGTAGGTCTGCCCGGGCGGGAAGTAGTCCGCGGCGGCCTGCTCGGCGGCGGTCGGCTCGTCCTCCGGCCAGAACACCACCAGCCCGACGACGGTGGCCAGCCCGACGGGGACGAGCAGCCACAGCATCAGCCGCACTGCCCAGCGGCGCCGGGCGACGGCGGCGGGGTCGGGAGGCGGCAGGTCGCCGCCGGCGGCGGGTGCGTGACCGTGGGAGTGTGCCGTCACCCGGTCAGGCTAGGCGGCGCCTTGCCCGGATCCCGTCCGGACAGGCGGACCCGGCCGCGTCGCCCCAGTTCCGCGGCCGGCGCCGCCGCGAGGACCAGGGCAGCGGCCACCACGAACGCCGTCCGGGTGCTCGTCGCGCCGGCGACCGCGCCGAGCACCAGGGCGCCGCCCGCCTGCCCCACGGTGAGGGCGATGAACAGCACCGCCGCGGCCTGTGGTGCCGCGACGGGGAGCCGGTGCCCGCCCCAGACGATGAGCACCCCGCTGAGCGCGACGAAGGCGGCCCCGAAGCCGGCCAGCGCGAGCGCCACGACGGCCGGCGAGCCGGGCAGGGCGGCGAGCAGCAGGGTCGCGGCCGCCGCGGTCCCGGTCGAGCAGAGCCAGGCGCCGCGCAGCCCGATCCGGAGCACCAGGTCGCCGCTGAGCCCACCGACCAGGCCGGCGCCACCCAGCACGCACCAGAGCAGCCCGGTCGTGCCGTCGGGCAACGCGCCGTCGACGGTCATCAGGTCCCGCCCGAACGTCCACACCGCGGCACAACCCGCGCCCGCCAGCAGCGCGGCGACCAGCGGCCGGACGAGGTCGCCCAGGGGCGCCTCCGGCCGGGACGCCGGGACGGCGGGCCAGCGGCTCGCCCGGTCGGCCCACACCGTGACGAGCACGGCCGCCACGGCGAACGCCGCCCAGGCCGGCCGCCAGGCACCGGGCACGGTGAGCACGAGCAGCCCGCCGACGACGACGCCGGCACCGGTGCCGCTGTTGACCAGCGCCTGCGCCCGTGGCTCGGCGTCCGGTCGCACGGTCGCCGCCACCGCGGCGACCAGCGCCGGGGTGGCCGCCCCGGCGCCGCTGCCCGCGACCAGCGCCCCGACCGCCAGGGCCGGCGCGGACCACGAGGTGGCCACCAGCAGCGACCCCAGTGCGGCCGTGCCCCCGGCCAGCCACAGCGCCCACCGGCCCCGGGCGCGTCCGGCCAGCCGCTGGCCGGTGGAGGCGGCGAGGCAGTAGGCGAGGTAGCCGGCTGCCGCGATGGCCCCCGCAGCGCCCGGGGAGAGACCGAACGCAGCGCGGAACTGCGGCAGGTACAGCCCGAAGCCGTAGCGGGCCAGCCCGTAGGTGACCGCGATGACCGCCAGCCCGGGCACGACCAGGGCGGCCGGCCGGTCGAGCGCCGTCGACTGTAACGATCGTTTCGCCATAACGAGCGTTACGCTAGGGCATGACCGCACGACCGGCGACCCGATCAGCCCGGGAGCGCCTGCTGACCGCCGCCGCTGAGCTCTTCTACGAGGGCGGGATCGCCGCCACCGGGGTGGACGCGGTGCTGCGCCGGGCAGGCGTCGCGCCGGCCACCATGTACGCCCACTTCGCCGGCAAGGACGCCCTGGTCGCCGCCTACCTGCAGGAGCGGCACGAGCACTGGCGCGCGACCTGGGACGAGGTGCTGGAGGAGTGCGGCGACCCGGTGGCGCGCCTGCTGTCACTGTTCGACGCGGTGGCCCGCCATCGCGCGCGGGAGCGGAACCGGCGGGGGTGCGGCTTCCTGGCCGCCGCCACCGAGCTGCCCGGCGCGCATCCGGGCCAGACCTGGCTGACCGCGGACACCCGGCTGCTCGTCGAACGACTGTCGACCCTGGCGCGCGAGGCGGGCGCGGGTGACCCGGAGTCGCTGGCGGGTGAACTGCTGCTGCTCTACGACGGTGCGCTGGCCCGGTACGCCCGGAACGCGACGACGCCGGAGCTCGCGAGCGAGGACCCGCTGACCCGGGCCCGCGGGGTCGCCGAGGACCTGGTGCGGAGGCGCGTCGGAGGCGGCACGAGCTGACCGGATCTACAGCGGCGGCTGGAACATTTCTGCGGTCGGGACGTTTACTCAGGTGCGCACCCGAGGTAATCTGCAGTTGCCGCTGGAGGTTCGCCTCGGGCAGCGGCCTCGACAGACAGCGACACAGCACGAATCGGAGGTACTCGGCCATGATGCTGAACTCCTACGACCCCTTCGCCACCACGTCCGCCGCGTTCCGCGCGCTGGACCAGCTGACCGGTCGATCGGGCACCACCACCGCCCGCCCGCTCGCGGGCATGCCGATGGACGCCTACCGGGTGGGTGACAACTTCGTCGCCCACTTCGACCTCCCCGGCGTCGACCCGGGCTCCATCGACCTGCAGGTCGAGGGCACCACGCTGACCATCAGCGCGGAGCGCTCGGTCCCGCAGATCGAGGGGGCGCAGTGGCAGGTCGCCGAGCGTCCGTTCGGCAGCTACACCCGCCAGCTGGTGCTGGGCCGCAGCCTGGACACCGACCGACTGGAGGCCAGCTACCACGACGGCGTGCTCACCGTGAGCATCCCGGTCGCGGAGCGGGCGAAGGCCCGCAAGATCACCGTGACCCGCGCGGACACGCCGGCCGCGGTGGAGGCGCACACCATCGAGGGCGAGCAGCCCGCGATGGAGGCGGCGGAGCAGTCGGCGGAACCCGCCCAGAGCTGACGCCGACCGACCCTCGACGGGGGCGGGGCCCGACGGCCCCGCCCCCGTCGCCGTCCCGACCCCTGTCCCGAGCACTGGAGGACCCGTGAGCGCCGACCCGCTCGACCGGCTGGACGACCCGGACCACCCAGCGCTCACCATGAGCCAGGCGGCGGAACTGCTCGGCGTGCAGGCCGCGTTCCTGCGCAGCCTCGACTCCTCCGGCGTCCTCCACCCGCACCGCTCCCCCGGTGGTCACCGCCGCTACTCCCGACACCAGCTGCAGCTGGCCGCCCGGGTGCGGGTACTGCTCGACGACGGTCACCTGCTGGCCTCCGCCCAGCTCATCGTCGGCCTGGAGGACGAGCTCGCCGAAGCCCGCGCCGACGCCGAGCAGGCCCGCGACGAGCGCGACACCGCCCGCCAGGAGCTGCGCGACCGCCCCCGCGTCCTGACCCCCGTTTCGCCAGAATGGCCATGATGGCGACGTCGTGCGTCGCCATCATGGCCATTCTGGCGGGGCAGGACGGCTAGCTGTACTGACCGGAGACGTTGGTCGAGGACGTGTGACCGCGAGATCTGATCTACGGGTCTTGTGAGGGAGGACCTCCGGACGTGGAGTGGAGCTGCTGAAGGCGACCACTGACACGACCCGGAGGTCCTCGTGTCCCACGCTAATGCCGCGCTGACTCCGCGCCACCGGCTCAAGCTCGCTCGGCTGATCGTCGATCACGGCTGGCCGGTCAGCCACGCCGCGGCGGCGTTCCAGGTGTCCTGGCCGACGGCCAACCGGTGGGCGATGCGCTACCGGCAGGCCGGCGAGGCGGGCATGGCCGACCGCAGCTCACGGCCGCATCGCAGCCCGCGGCGGACACCCCAGCCGGTGGTGCGCCGGATCGTGCACCTGCGCTGGAAGCAGCGCCTGGGCCCGGTCGAGATCGCCGCCCGCGTCGGCGTCGCGCCCTCCACCGCCCACCAGGTGCTGCGTCGCTGCCGGCTGCACCGCCTGTCCCACGTCGACCGGGTCACCGGGGAACCGATCCGCCGCTACGAACACGACCGGCCCGGAGCGCTGCTGCACGTGGACGTGAAGAAGCTGGGCAACATCCCCGACGGCGGCGGCTGGCGCTACGTCGGCCGCGCCCAGGGCGAGAAAAACCGGGCCGCCACGGCGGGCAAGCCCCGCAACCGGCACTACAACCCGGTCCTCGGCACCGCCTTCGTTCACACCGTGATCGACGACCACAGCCGAGTGGCCTACGCCGAGATCCACGATGACGAGACCGCCGCCACCGCCACCGCCGTACTGCGCAACGCCGTGGCCTGGTTCGCCGCCCGCGGCATCACCGTTGAGCGCGTCCTGAGCGACAACGGCGCGGCCTACCGCGCTCACGCCTGGCGGGACACCTGCGCCGAGCTGGGCATCAAGCCCAGCCGCACCCGCCCCTACCGCCCACAGACCAACGGCAAAATCGAACGCTTCCACCGCACGATGGTCGATGGCTGGGCCTACCGGCGGCCCTTCACCAGCGAATCAGCTCGCCGCAAGGCACTTCCAGGCTGGCTGCACGAGTACAACCACCACCGACCCCACACCGGGACCGGACGACGCCCACCCATCACCCGCTTGATCAACCTGTCCGGTCAGTACAGCTAGCCGAGGGCGGGGAGCAGCAGCAGGACGGTCGGCACCAGGAGCAGCGCGAGCGCGGCGGCGATCGCCGCGACCCGGCCGGCCCGGGGCAGCGGGGCGGCCGGGGCGAGCAGCCGGCGCACCCGGACCGCGACCGCTCCTCCGGTCACCGCCAGCGCGCCGGCCGGCACCCCGCCGCCGGCGCCGCCCGCCGAGGCGACGATCGCCGCGGCCAGGGTCCGCCGTGGGTCCGGGCCGGGGAGCGAGTGCAGCGCCACGTCGTCGGCCCGCATCTCGACCAGGTCGCGGACGGCGTCGTGCGCCCGGCCTGCGGCCGGGAGGACCGGCAGCGCGGCCCGCCAGGCGACGAAGGGCAGCAGCAGCAGGTGGTGGTGCTCGCGCAGGTGTGCCCGTTCGTGCGCGACGACGGCGGCCAGCTGGTCCCGCGGCAGCTCGGCGACCATCCCGGAGGAGAGCACGAGCAGCGGCTTGGCGCCCGGGATGCAGAAGGCGACCGGCGCCGGGTGGTCCAGCAGGAGCGTCTCGGCAGCGGGGTCGAGCGCGCCGGGCGGGCGGGGGGCGACGACGAGCTCCAGCAGCTCCCGGTGCCGCCGCCGGGTCCGGGCGGTGCGCACCCAGGACAGGGCGAGCACCCCGAGCAGCTCCACCGCGAGCACCGCGGCGAGGGTCTGTGCCACCCAGTGGTCACCGCGCACCGGTTCCGTGGCCGACTGTCGGGTGACCCAGTGCCACCACGCCTCGGGCAGCGAGTGGCCCCACGGCGCGAGGCCGTGCACCAGCAGCGCGCCGATGATGGACAGCCCGCCGGCCAGCCCGATCGCCTGCCAGCAGACCAGCGCGGCCAGCGGGTCGCGGCGCGCCCAGCGGGCCCTGGCCAGCGCCGCGGGCACCGGCCAGGCCAGCAGGGCGGCGAGGACGGCGAGCGCGGTCGCGGTCGCGGGCAGCACGGTCAGCGGGCGCCGGCGTCCTGCCCGGGCCGGTCGGCGCCGGCCAGCAGCTCACGCAGCATGCGAGCCTCCTCGGCGTCGACACCACCCACGAACCGGGCGAGCACGGCCTGCCGGTCGGCGGCCTGCCCGAGCACCTCGCGCATCAGCTCGGCGGCGTGGTCCTCGCGCGAGGCCCGCGGCGCGAACCGGCGGGGACGCGCGTCGTCGTGCACGAGGAAGCCCTTCTGCTCCAGCCGGCCGAGGACCGTGTGCACGGTGGTGAGAGCGAGGCCACGGTCGCCACCGGCCGCATTGAGGCCGTCCCGCACTTGTGCGGCGCTCGCCGGACCGCCGGCGGCCCACAGCCAGTCCATGACGGTGCGTTCCAGCTCTCCCATCGAGGCCAAAGGTCCCTCCCCTGTCCGGCGTCTCACAGCCGATTGTCTCTACCGGTCGTAGAACTTTGCTTCTACGAAGCGTAGAAAAGAGTTCTACGAACCGTAGAAGAACGTGTCGATCGTACGACGCGAGAAGAGGGGCAGGCCCGTGGACGTCCTGGACGTGGCGCGCTGGCAGTTCGGGATCACCACCGTCTACCACTTCCTGATGGTCCCGCTGACCATCGGGCTGGGGATCCTGGTGGCGGTCATGCACACGATGTGGGTGCGCACCGACAAGCCCGAGTGGCTGCGGATGACCCGCTTCTGGGGGCGCGTCTACCTGATCAACTTCGTCCTCGGCGTTGCGACGGGGCTGGTGCAGGAGTTCCAGTTCGGCCTGGCCTGGAGCGAGTACAGCCGGTTCGTCGGTGACGTATTCGGCTCGCTGCTGGCGCTCGAGGCGCTGCTCGCCTTCTTCCTGGAGTCGACCTTCCTCGGCCTGTGGATCTTCGGCTGGGGCCGGATCCCGAAGAAGCTGCACCTGGCGTCGCTGTGGGCCGCGGTGATCGGGTCGATCGTCAGCGCCTACTTCATCATCGCGGCCAACTCCTGGATGCAGCACCCGGTCGGCGTCGTCACCAACGACACCACCGGCCGCCCCGAGCAGGTCGACTTCCTCGCGGTGCTGAGCAACAACACCGCGCTGGCTGCCTTCAGCCACACCATCGCCGGTGCGCTCATGGTCGCCGGCGCCGCCCTGGTCGGCGTCGGCCTCTACCACCTGCGCAAGCGCCGGCTGGCCGGGCTGAGCCCGGAGGAGACCGCGGGCCGGGATGGTGGCGACGACGGGGTGTGGCGCCGCTCGGCCCGGCTGGGTGGCGCGGTCTCGCTGCTCGCCTTCGTGCTGGTCGCGGTCACCGGTGACTACCAGGCCAAGCTGATGTACGAGCAGCAGCCGCTGAAGATGTCCTCGGCCGAGGCGCTCTGCACGACCGAGGCGCCGGCGCCGTTCTCGATCTTCGCCTTCGGCAAGCTGGGCAGCAACGAGTGCGACGACGTGCACTCCTGGACCGTCCCCTACCTGCTCTCCTACCTGGCGCACGGCGACTTCTCCACCGCCGTCCCCGGCGTGAACGAGCTGCAGCAGGAGTACTCGGCCGCCTACGGCGCCACCTACCCCGACGACCCGTCGTTCGGGGACAAGGCCGGCGAGGAGATCGACTACACCCCGCTGCTGGCGGTCACCTACTGGAACTTCCGGATCATGATCGGCATGGGCGTGGTGTCCGCCGCGGTCGGGGCCTACGCCCTGTGGGCCACCCGCCGGGGCCGGGTGCCGACGTCGAGGATCGGCGTCCACGGCTCGCTGCTGGCCATGGGCACGCCGTTCCTGGCCAACGCGGCGGGCTGGATCTTCACCGAGATGGGCCGCCAGCCCTTCGTGGTCTACCCGAACCCGGACGTCCCGCGCGAGGAGCAGGTCTACTTCTTCACCGCCCAGGCGGTCTCCCCCGGCGTCAGCGCCGCCGAGGTGTGGACCTCGCTGATCGCGCTGACCTTGGTGTACGGGGCGCTCGCGGTGGTGGAGCTGTGGCTGCTCACCCGCTTCGTCCGCCGGGGCGTGACCACCAGCGACGGCGCCCCCACCCCCGGGCACACCCCCGAGGGCGGCCCGGACGACGACGTCAGCGGCGGCGCCGACGTCACGCCGGGCAGCGCCAGCACCCGCCGCGCCGACGAGGACGACGTCCTCTCGTTCGCCTACTGAGCCGTCCCAGCCCACGATCTGACGAGACGCGAGAGAGAACGACATGGACCTGCAGACAGTCTGGTTCGCCGCCGTCGCGGTGCTCTGGATCGGTTTCCTGCTCCTGGAGGGCTTCGACTTCGGGGTGGCCGCCCTGCTGCCGGTGATCGGCCGCCGCGAGGCCGACCGCCACCTGATGCTGCGGAGCATCGGCCCGCTGTGGGACGGCAACGAGGTGTGGCTGATCACCGCCGCCGGCGCCGTCTTCGCCGCCTTCCCCGGCTGGTACGCCACCTGGCTGCCCGCGCTGTACCTGCCCTTCGTGCTGGTGCTGTTCGGCCTCATCATCCGGGCGGTGGCGTTCGAGTGGCGCCACTCGCACCACACCGCTCAGTGGGACAGCACCTGGACGCACGTGATCACCGCCGGGTCGCTGATCGCCGCCCTCGGCATCGGCGCAGCGCTGGGCAGCACCACCCTCGGCCTGCCCATCGACGCCGACGGCACCCGGGTCGGCGGCGCGTTCGCCGGCGTCGGCTGGGCGGCGCTGCTCGGCGCCGTCGCGGTGCTCGCCTTCTCGATGGTGCACGGCGCGGTGTTCCTCACCCTGAAGACCGACGGTCCGGTCCGGCTGGCCGCCCGCCGGTTCGCCACCCGCTGGTCCCCGGTCGCCGCCCTGCCCCTGCTGCTGTGGGCCGGCCTGGTCCAGCTCCGCTCGGGCACGATCGTCACCGCGGTCCTCTGGCTGGTCGCCGCGCTCGCGGTGCTGCTCACCTGGAGCTACCTGCGGGTGGACCGGGAGGGCCCGGCGTTCGCCGCGTGGGCGGTCGTCATGCTCGGCTCGGCCGCGACGATCTTCGGCGCCGCGTACCCGGTCGTCGTCCCCTCGACGATCTCCCCGGCCTTCGACGTCACCATCGCCGACGCCTCGGTCAGCGACTACACGCTGACCGTGATGACCTGGGCCGCCGGCTTCGGTCTGCCGATCGTGCTCGGGTACCAGGCGTGGACCTACTGGGTCTTCCGCAAGCGCCTGACCGCCGAGCCGCAGACCCCGCACGAGGAGCCGGTGTCCGCGTGAGCTCTGCGGTACCGACTCCGGCCCCCGCGACCGAGCAGGTCGCCGGGGCCGGCGGCCGTTCCGCAGGGCGGGGGCCGTTGGGCGCGCTCGCCGGCGTGCCGGGGCTGCCCGGTGCGATCGCCCGGGCGGCCCTGCTCGCGCTGGTGCAGACCGCCGGCGTGGTGCTGCTGGCCGCCGGGCTCGCCCGGGCGGTCGCCGACGTCGCCGCCGGGCAGACCGAACCGACGGGGCTCGCCCCGGCGCTCGGCGTGGCGCTGTTGGGTGCGGCGGTACGGGCGCTGGCCGGTGGGCTCGGCACCGTCGTCGCCACCCGTGACGCCCGCCGCGCCGAGGACGCCCTGCGCCGCCGGTTGCTCGTGCGGCTGCTGGGCGGGCAGGGCGAGGCGGTGACCGCCGCCGGCGGCACCGGACCCGCGGCGGTGCTGGCCACCACCCGGCTGCACGACCTCGGCCCGGCGCTGGCCACCTACCTGCCGGCGGTGGCGCAGGCCGCCGTCGTCCCGCCGGTGCTGCTGGTCGTCCTCGGGGTGACCGACTGGCTCTCCGCCCTGCTGGTCGCGGTGACCCTGCCGCTGGTGCCGCTGTTCATGGCGCTGGTCGGCCTGCACACCCGCGACGAGACCGCCGAGGCCGCCCGCGCGCTGGACCGGATCGCCGGCCACGTCGCCGAGCTGGTCCGCGGGTTGCCGGTGCTCAGCGGCCTGGGCCGCGCCGCCGACCAGCTGACCGCGCTCGCCGACCTCGGCGAGACCCACCGCCGTCGCACCCTCGCCACGCTGCGCACCGCGTTCCTCTCCTCACTGGTGTTGGAGGTGCTCGCCACCCTGTCGGTCGCGCTGGTCGCCGTCACCGTCGGCATCCGGCTGGTCGAGGGCGGCATCGGCCTGGACACCGGGCTGCTCGCGCTGCTGCTGGCCCCGGAGGCGTTCGCCCCGCTGCGCGCGCTCGGCTCGGCCCACCACGCCGCCGAGGACGCCGCCGAGGCCGCGGCCGCCGCGCGTGGGGTGCTGGCCACCCCGCTGCCGCGCCCGGTCGTCGGGTCACCGCCGGCCGGGGAGCCGCGCGGCATCACCGTCACCGACCTGACCGTCCGCTTCCCCGGCCGCGGGGTCCCCGCGGTCGACGGCGCGACGCTGCCCGTCGCGCCCGGGGAGCTGGTCGCGTTGCGCGGGCCCAGCGGCTCGGGCAAGTCCACCGTGCTCGCGGTGCTGGCCGGCCAGCTGCTCGACGGCGCCGGCGTCGAGGTCACCGGTACCGCGCTGGTACCTCCGGACGTCGCCGTCGTCCCGCAGTTCCCGCGCACCGTCGCCGACACCGTCATCGACGAGCTGCGGCGGCACGCCGGGGACCTCACCCCCGAGCGGGCCACCTCGCTGGCGGAGACCGCGCTGGAGTGGGTGGAGGGCGAGCACCTGCGCGACCGGGTCTGCCGCACCCTCTCCCCCGGTGAGCTGCAGCGCGTGGCCCTGGCCCGGGCCCTGGTGCGGGTGCAGCGGGGCGCCCGGGTGCTGCTGCTCGACGAGCCGACCGCCTCGTTGGACACCGCCGCCACCGCCCGGGTGGCGGCCGTGCTGCACCGGCTGCGCGGATCGCTGTGCACCGTGCTGGTCACGCACGAGCCGGCGCTGGCCGCGCTCGCCGACCGCACCGTGGAGCTGCCCGCGCCTCCCGGCACCCCGCCGCTGACCTCCGTCCCCCTCGCCCCGACCGACGAGTCGCACGGTTCTCCGCGCGAAACCACGGGTGCTTTTCCGCGCGAAACCGCGGGTGCTTTCCCACCCGAAACCGCGGGTGGTTATCCGCGCGAAACCGCGGGTGCTTATCCGCGCGAAACCGTCAGGGCGGGGACGGCGACGGCGGTCGCGGGGCCGGGCTGGCCGCGGCGGGTGCTGGCGAAGGCGGTGGGGTACGGCGCCGCCTCGAGCGCGGCCGGCGTCGCGCTCACCGCCGTCTCCGGCTGGCTGATCGTGCGGGCCGCGGAGCAGCCGCCGGTCCTCACCCTGATGGTCGCCATCGTCGCGGTGCGCGCCTCCGGCCTGGGCCGGGCGGTGCTGCGCTGGCTGGAGCGGCTGGCCACCCACGACGCCGCCTTCCGGCTGGCCTCGGCCACCCGGCTGCAGCTGTGGCGGGCGCTGGTGGCCCAGGGCCCGGCCGCCGACCGCACCCCCGGGCGGGCGCTGGCCCGGCTGGTCGGCGACGTCGGCCTGGTGCAGGACCTCTCGGTGCGGGTGGTCACCCCGCCGCTGGTGGCCGGCTCGGTGCTCGTGCTCACGACGACGGTGCTCACCGTGCTGGACCCGCTGGCCGGCGCACTGGTGGCCGCGGTGCTGACCGGGGCGGTGCTCCTCGTGCTGCTGGTGCACCGCTGGGCCGACCGGGGCGTCTCCCGCGCCGCCGCCGAGCTGCAGACGGTGACCCTCCGGGAGACCAGCGCCACCCTCGAGGCGGCCGCCGACCTGCGCGCGCACGGTCTGGTCAGCGACTCCGTCGACCGGCTGGACGCCCTGGGTCGCCGCCAGGGGCGGGCTGCCCGGTCCGGCGCCGCCGCCGTCGCGGTCGGGGACGCGGTCGCGGCGTTCGCCACCGGTGCGGGCGCCGTCCTGGCGCTCGCCGCCGGCGCGGCGGCGGTGCGCGCCGGGGAGGTCTCCGCCCCGGTGGCGGCCGTCCTGGCGCTCGCGCCGCTGGCCCTGCTGGAGCCGCTGGCCGCGATCAACACCGCCCGGCGCCACCGGCTGGCGCTGTCCGACGCACAGGCGCGGATCGCAGCGGTGCTGGCCGAGCCGGTGGCCGCCGACCCCGCGCCGACCGACCGGCTGCCCGCGCCGCGACCGGTCCACGAGCTGGCCACCGAGTCGTTGTCGGCCGGCTGGCCCGGGCGCCCGGGCGTGCTGCGCGACCTGGACCTGGTCGCCACCGCCGGCAGCGGCTGGCTCGTGGTCACCGGCCCGTCCGGGTCGGGGAAGTCGACGCTGCTGTCGGTGCTGCTGGCCGCGCTGCGGCCGTCGTCGGGTGAGTACGTGCTCGGCGACGGCCGGCGCCCGGTGCCGGTCTCCCGGCTGACCCGCGCCGAGGTGCAGGCGGCGATGGCCTGGTGCCCGCAGGACGCCCACGTCTTCGACGCCTCGCTGCGCGCCAACCTCGCCCTGGCCCGGCGGCGCGGGGAGCTCGCCGGCGAGGCCGGGGAGAAGGCGATGCGCCGGGCCCTGACCGACGCCGGGCTGGGCCCGCTGCTCGCCTCGCTCCCCGCCGGGCTGGACACCCCGGTCGGGGCCGGCGGGACGTCGCTGTCCGGTGGGGAGCGCCGGCGGCTCGCCGTCGCCCGCGCGCTGCTGGCCGACCGGGAGGTGGTGCTGCTCGACGAGCCCACCGCCCACCTGGACCCGCCGACGGCGGCCGCGCTGGTGGCCGACCTCCGGCGGGCGCTGGCCGGCCGGCTGGTGGTCTGCGTGACCCACGACCCGGCGCTGGCCGACGAGGACGACACGGTGCTCACCCTGGCCGGAGCGGCGGTGCAGTCCGCGCGCCGCTGACCCGGGACCTCGAGTGGCGCAGGTCACCCGTGCGGGTCACCCCGGCCCGTGCCGACTCCAGCCGAGCCTGAGCGGTACCGAAACGATCGTGTACGCCCATTCAGGCGGCTCGACCGCATCGGCACCGGAGGCACCTCCCCATGACCCACCTCTCCGCAGCGCCGCAGCGCGCCGGGCGCGACTCCTCGTCCATCCTGCTGGTGGACGACGAGGTCGCGATCCTCGACGGCCTGCGCCGCCAGCTGCGCAAGCAGTTCACGGTGCACACGGCCACCGGTGGGGCCGCCGCCCTCGAACTGCTCGAGACCGAGTCCGTGCACGTCGTCGTCTGCGACATGCGCATGCCCGAGATGGACGGGGCGACGTTGCTGTCCCGCATCCGCGACCGGCACCCGGAGATCGTCCGCGTCCTGCTCACCGGCCAGGCCGACACGCAGGCCGCCATCGCTGCGGTGAACGAGGGGCACGTCTACCGGTTCCTCACCAAGCCCTGCCCCCCGGACGTCCTGCTCGAGGAGCTGGACAACGCGGTGG
This sequence comes from Modestobacter sp. SYSU DS0875, assembly GCF_054050915.1. Taxonomy (NCBI): domain Bacteria; kingdom Bacillati; phylum Actinomycetota; class Actinomycetes; order Geodermatophilales; family Geodermatophilaceae; genus Modestobacter; species Modestobacter sp. SYSU DS0875. The sequence continues at coordinate 70,929 of NZ_JBJHAH010000012.1, forward strand.
AGCTGAACCGGCTGATGACCGCGGAGAAGGAGCTGCTGGCGACGACCCTGCGGCGCACCGTCGACGCACTGGCCGCCACGCTCGCGATCGCCCAGCCCACCGCGTTCGCACGGACCTCGCGGGTCACCCGCACCGTCCTGGAGCTGGCGGAGGCGCTCGAGGTGGAGGACCCCTGGGAGATCGAGATCACCTCGATGCTCGGCGCCCTCGGCGTGGTGAGCATCCCCCCGTCGGTCTTCGCCAAGATCGACGGCGGGCGGCCGCTCGACGAGGAGGAGCAGGCCATGCTGGGCCGGATCCCGCAGGTCAGCCGTGACCTCGTCGCCCGCATCCCGCGGCTGGAGCACGTGGCCGACGCGATCGGCTGGCAGCCGTTCCGCTACGACGGCCGCGGCTCGGGGACCGGCGTCCCCGTGGGTGCGGACCTGCCCGTGGCGTCCCGGGTCCTCAAGGTGGCGGTGGACTTCCACATGGGCCTGGACCGGCGCCCCTCGGTGCAGGACTCCATCGCCGCGCTGCGGGCCGACGCCGGTGCCTACGACCCCGAGGTGCTCGACGCGCTCATCCGCTGCCATGCGACCGAGGAGGCAGCCGCGGTCCCCTACGAGGTCACCGTCGCCGAGCTGCGCCCCGGCATGCTGGTGTTCGACGACGTGACCACCACGTCCGGCGTCCTGCTCGTGGGCCGCGGGACGACGGTCACCGAACCGCTGGTGCACCGACTGGAGAACTTCCTCCAGCAGGGGCAGATCACCGGCCGGCTGCTCGTCATCGGGACCGGTGCCTGATGACCGACGCACGCACCGCCGAGCTGACGGCCGCTGTCGAGGAGGCGTTGGTGCCCCGGACACACGTGCGGGCGCTGCTGGACGCCTGTGCCGACGGCATCTACTCCATCGACGCCGACGGCGTCTGCCGCTACGCCAACCCGGCCGCCGCGGCAGTGCTCGGCCACCACCTGCACGACCTCGTGGGCGCGCAGCTGCACTCGCTCATCCACCACTCCCGCCCGGACGGCTCACCCTTCCCCTTCCACGAGTGCCCCCAGCGCCAGGTGGTCACCGACGGGATCCCCTTCGTCGACGAGGACACGATCGTCTGGCGGGGCGACGGCTCCCTGATCGCGATCGAGGGCCGCAGCCTGCCGGTGCTGGTCGACGGCCGGGTCGTCGGCGCGGTCAGCAAGTTCAGCGACGCCACGCGACGGCGCGAGAGCGACGCCCAGCTGGGCGGGGTGCTGGCCACCACCGGTGACGGCTTCGTCGGCATGGCCCACGACGGGACGATCAACGCCTGGAACGGCGCGGCACGGTCGCTGCTGGGCTGGTCCGCCGAAGAGGCGCTCGGGCAGCCACTGCTGGACCTGATCGTCCCTCCCCGACTCCGCCACGAGTACCGGGATGCCCTGACCCGGCTCCACGAACTGGACGACGCCGAGCTGCCGCTGGGCCCGATGGAGATGCGCGCCCAGCACCGGGACGGCCGGCAGATCGAGATCGAGCTGACCGTGGGACGGATGCGGTGGGGCGGCACGTGGCGGTTCCACGCCTTCCTGCGGGACATCAGCGGGCGGCGCGCCGCCGAGGTCTCGCTGGCCCGGTCGGAGGCGCTGCACCGGCTGCTGGCCGAGAACAGCGGTGACCTGATCAGCCAGCACGACCCGGACAGCACCATCCGGTACGTCTCCCCGGCGATCGCCTGCGTCCTGGGCATGAGCCCCGAACAGGTGATCGGCACGCGTGCGCTGGACCTCGTGCACCCCGACGACCTCGGCACCCTGCTGCACAGCGACGGGCAGTTCCGCGCCGACGCCGGCCGTGGCGAGCTCACCTTCCGGCTGCGGCACCGGGACGGCCACTGGGTGTGGGTGGAGGCCATCTCCTCCGTGCTGCGCGACGCCGACGGCCGGATCGCCGAGGTGCAGATGTGCACCCGGGACATCACCGACCGCAAGGCCCGCGACGCCGAGATGCACCGGGAGTCCAAGCTCGAGTCGCTCGGGCGGCTGTCGGCGGGGCTGGCGCACGAGATCAACACCCCGATCCAGTACGTCGGGGACAACGCCCGGTTCCTGGCCGACGCGTTCGCCGACCTCATGTCGATGCTCGTGCTCTACCGCGGGATGCTCGACCGCGAGGAGCCGATGGAGTGGTCCGAGCGGCAGGCCCGGATGCGGGAGGCCGAGGAAGGCGTCGAGTTCGACTACCTGCAGGAGGAGGTGCCCAGCGCGGTCGCCCAGACGCTGGCCGGGATCGACCGGGTGGCGACGATCGTCCGTGCGATGAAGACCTTCAGCCACCCCGGGCACGCCGAGCACGTGCCGGCGGACCTGAACGAGGCGCTCGCCGCGACGGTGACCGTGACCCGCCACCAGGTGAGCAGCGTGGCCGACCTGGAGCTGGACCTCGGTGCGATCCCGCCGGTGCGGTGCAACATCGCCGACCTGAACCAGGTCTTCCTCAACCTCATCGTGAACGCCGCCGACGCGGTGGAGGAGACCGGCCGCCGCGGGACGATCGGCATCAGCACCGCCGCCGAGGGCGAGCAGGTGGTGATCCGGATCAGCGACACCGGCACCGGCATCCCCGACCACGTACGGGCGAAGATCTTCGACCCGTTCTTCACCACCAAGGACGTGGGACGCGGCACCGGCCAGGGGCTCCCGCTGGCCCGGGCGGTCGTCCAGGAGGCGCACGGCGGCACGCTGACCGTGCGGTCCGAGCCGGGGGCCGGGAGCACCTTCACCGTGCGGCTGCCGATCCTCGGCGCGCGGCCGGAGGAGCCCGTGGCCGCCTGACGGTGGGCCGGCACCCGACCGGCAGCCAGCGGCATCGTCGCGCCGCCGTGGTCTCCCCGGGACGGCGCGGTCGCGGTCGGGTGGACCGGGGGCGCGGCTACCAGGAGGCTGGCCGGGTGAGCCTGGCGGAACGCTTCTCGGCAGCCCTGGCCGCCGAGACGCCGGGTCCGGCCGGCGCCGGCGAGCTGGAGCTGCTGCCGGACCGGCTGGCGCGGGCAGCCGCGCGGGTGCTGGCCGTCGACGGCGTCGGGTTCAGCGTGCGGGCCGGCGCCCGGGGCCGCACTCCGCTGGGCGCGAGCTCACCGGAGGCGGGCCGGGCCGAGCGGCTGCAGTTCACCGCCGGTGAAGGGCCGTGCGCGGCGGTCTACGGCACCGGGCAGCCGGTCTTCGCGGTGTCGGCGGACCTGCACCGGCGCTGGCCCGCCTACGCCGACCTCGTGCTCGCCGGCACCCCGTTCCGCGGCGTCGTCTGCCTGCCGCTCCGGTCCGCGCTGACCGGCGTGGGCGTGCTCGACGTCTTCCTCGCCGATCCCGAGGACGTGCCGCGGCTGGACGTCTTCGACGCGTTCGCGGTCGGCGCGCTGATCACCTCGGCGCTCGGTGACGCGGCGCTGTGGTCGTCCTGGACGGCGGAGGACGGCCCGGGCTGGCTGCACACCCCGGCGGCCGCCCGGCGAGCGACGGTCTGGGAGGCGGTCGGGCGGTCCGCGACGGCGTGGGACGTCGATGCGCCCGCGGCGCTGGCCCTGCTGCGGGCGCACGCGTGGGGCACGGGGCGGTCGGTGGACTCGGTGGCCGCGGACCTGCTGGCCGGGCGGCTCACCCCCGCCGACGTCGCCGGGCGTCTCCCGGACTGACCGGCGTCAGCGGCAGGGGGCGTCGAGCGCGACGTCGACCCGGATCTCCGGGCCGAGCTGGGCGTCGACGAGCTCCAGGGCGTCGCCGGACCAGAAGCTGCCCGGGTCGTAGGAGTTCAGCGGCCGGTCGGCGGGCAGCAGCCCCATCGCGGTGTAGGTGGCGGCGACCAGCTCGGCGCAGAAGACGGTGTCGTTGGTCTCGTGCCGCCGCAGCCGGCCGTTGACCCAGCCCCGGGCCAGCCCACGGGTGGTCGGGAACGGCTTGCCGTCCAGCCGGGCGACGGTGCGCAGCACGGCGTCCTCCATCGCCCGGGTCACCCCGCCGTCGTCGGCGGGGCCGACCAGCTGGCGCAGCCAGGCCTGCTGCCCGTACCGCTTCCGCCAGACGCAGACGGCGTCGGCGAGGTCGTGCAGCTGCACGCCCCGCTGGTGCCGCCCGGTCCAGACGTCGGCCAGCGAGTGACCGAGCTCCGCGTGCCACAGCAGCGGCGGCAGGTCGTCGAGGACGACGGCCATGCCGACGTGGTTGACCGGGGCGTTGGTGACCGTCTGGACGGCGCGGTCGGCCAGCGAGCCACCGCGGAACACCCACACGTCGCCGGTCCGGGTCAGCTCGCCGGCCTCGTGCAACGAGAGGGCCCGCGCGGAGGTGCCGCGCACGAACCCGGTGCGATTGTGAGCCACGCCACTACGGTACGGGGTCATGCGGGTCGGGAAGCTGCTCGGAGTCGCCGGAATCGCCGGGGTTGCCGCCACCGGAGCGGTGCTGCTGCGCCACGAGCGGCACCGCCGGTCCTACACCGCGGAGGAGGTGCGGGCCCGACTGCAGGGCCGGGTGGCCGAGGCGGAGGCCGCTCCCGCCGATCCGGACATGGTGCCGGACTGGCCGGCCGAGGTGCAGCGGCCCCAGCGGCACCCGATGGAGGCGCTGCTCAGCTCGGTCATGCGCATCGGTCCGCTGCGCCGGCTGCCCCGGACGACCCCCGCCGACCCCGCGGGCGTGTGATCGCGCCTTCACCGACGGTCGTGTTTGCCCCGCCTGCCCGGCGATCATGGTCTTCGAGTGACGAACGGCGACGGCTTCGGCGAACCCGGACGGCAGCACCCGAGCACCGAGAGCGTCGGTGAGCGGCTGCTGGGCGCGCTGCTCGACCGGGCGCACCTCATCCCCCCGCGGCTGGTGGGCCCGCTCGTGGCCCAGGAGGCGGGCGTCGCCGGCGCCCGCGACGTGAGCATCCACCTGCAGGACTACGACCAGGTGTGGCTCCAGCCGCTGACCGGCCGGGGCCTGGTCGGCGACCCGGTGCGCATCGACGGCAGCGACGTCGGGCGGGCCTTCACCACCAACGCCCCGGTCGAGGTGCGGCAACCCGGCGGTGCGGTGCGGCTGCACCTCCCGATGCTCGACGGCTCCGACCGGGTCGGGGTGCTGTCGCTGACCCTGCCCCGCCTCGACGACCACGACCGCCGGCTGGCCCAGCGACTGGCCGGGCTGGTGGCCGACATGGTGGTGACCAAGTCCGACTACACCGACACCTTCATCCAGGCGCGCAAGACCCGGCCGATGACCCTGGCGGCACAGCTGCAGTGGCAGACCCTGCCCCCGCTGATGATGACGACCCCGGACATCGACCTGGCCGGGGTGCTCGAGCCCGCCTACGAGGTCGGCGGGGACGCCTTCGACTACGCCCTGAACGAGCACCTGCTGCAGCTGGCCGTCGTCGACGCCATGGGCCACGGCCTCGACGCGGCGACCATGGCCACCGTCGTCGTCGGCGCCCACCGGCACGGGCGGCGGGCCGACGCGCCGCTGGACGGGATCTACGCCGAGATGGACCAGGTGGTCGCCGACTCGTTCCCGGGCCGGTTCGCCACCGCCCAGCTCGGTCGGCTGGACACCCGGACCGGGGAGTTCACCTGGGTCAACGCCGGCCACCCGGCCGCCCTGTGGGTGCGCCGCGGCCGCGTGATCGGCGAGCTGACCGGTCCGGTCAGCCGGCCGGTGGGCCTGGGTGCCGGACGCCCGCAGTCGCGGTCGGTCCGTCTGGAGGCCGGGGACCGGCTGCTGTTCTTCACCGACGGGGTGGTCGAGGAGCGGCTCGACGGCGGGGAGCAGTTCGGGGAGGCCCGGCTGCAGGCCCTGCTGGAGGAGCACACCCGCGCCGGGCTGAGCTGCGCGGAGACCGTGCGCAGGCTGTCGCACGCCCTGATGGCCGCCCGCGCCGGGCGGACCAGCGACGACGCGTCCCTGCTGCTCGTGGAGTGGAAGAACCCGCCGCGGGACGACGAGCTGGACCCCGGGATCCCGGAGGCCACGCCGGCGGACTGACCGGTCAGCCGGCCCCCGGTGGCAGCGCCGCGCCCTCGTCCTTGAGGACGACGCCGGAGGCGCCCAGCTGCCGCGCGGCGTGCAGCAGTCCGGCCAGGGTGTCGGCCGCCTGCGCGTAGCCGAGCCCGTGCGGCGGACGGACGTTGGAGATGCAGTTGCGCTCGGCGTCCGCCCGGCCCGACCGCGGGCCCCAGGTCAGGTAGAGGCCGAGGCTGTCGGCGGAGGAGAGCCCGGGCCGCTCCCCCACCAGCACGACGACGGCCGCCGCGCCGAGCGCCGCCCCGATCGGATCACCCAGGGCCACCCGCGCCTGGGCGGCCACCACGAGCGGCGCCACCGACCAGCCGGGCAGCCGGTCCAGCACCGCGGCCACGGTGCCGGCCGCGTGCTCGTGCACCGCCCGCGGGGAGAGTCCGTCGGCGATCACCAGCGCCAGGTCGTGCGCACCGCCGGGCAGCCGGGTGTCGGCGGCGAGCTGCCGGCCGAGGTCCGGCCGCTGCAGGTAGGTGGCCCGGTCCGGGGCGGCGCTGCGCACCTCCAGCACGTCCAGGCCGACGCCGGCCGCGGTCAGCGCGGCGCGCAGCCGGCCGCCGTCCAGCGGGGTGTGCACGGCGTCGCGGGCGGCGGCGTGCGCGGCGCGGAACTCCAACTCCCGGGCGGTGGGCAGCGCGTCGCCGGCCCGGCCCAGCGCCACCCGCGCCCGGGTCGCGTTCCGCAGCACCCCCCACGGGTCCCCGCCAGCACGGCCATTCTGGCGGTCAGCAGGTTCGCCAGAGTGGCCATTCTGGCGGGCCTCGGGGGTCGTCATCGGGCGGCCGCCAGCAGGGCCCGGGCGGCGGGGGCGTCGGGGGGCAGCTCCCGCACCCGGCCGGCGTCGTCGAGCAGGTCCATCCGCGCCAGCCACGCCTCGAACTCCGGCGCTGGCCGCAGGTCCAGCACCGAGCGGGCGGTCAGCACGTCCTGGAACGACAGCGACTGGTAGTGCAGCATCACGTCGTCCGACCCCGGGACGGCGATGACGAAGGCGCAGCCCGCCGCGCCGAGCAGCAGGGTGAGGGTGTCGGTGTCGTCGCCGTCGACGTCGGTGTGGTTGGTGTAGCAGACGTCGACGCCCATCGGCAGGCCGAGCAGCTTGCCGCAGAAGTGGTCCTCCAGCCCGGCGCGCACCACCTGCTTGCCGTCGTAGAGGTACTCCGGGCCGATGAACCCGACGACGGTGTTGACCAGCAGCGGCTCGAAGTGCCGGGCGACCCCGTACGCGCGGCACTCCAGGGTCTGCTGGTCGACCGGGCCGTCGACGCCGTGGTGCGCGTCGGCGGACAGCGCCGAGCCCTGGCCGGTCTCGAAGTAGGTGACGTTGCGCCCGACGGTGCCCCGACCCAGCTCCAGCGCGCCGGTCCGGGCCTCGGCGAGCAGGTCGAGGGTGACGCCGAACCCACGGTTGCCGGCCTGGGTGCCGGCCACCGACTGGAACACCAGGTCGACCGGGGCGCCCGCCTCCAGTGCCCGCAGCGTCGTCGTCACGTGGGCGAGCACGCAGGACTGGGTCGGGATCTCGTAGCGGCTGACCACCGCGTCGAGCAGCTCCAGCAGCGCGATGGTCTGCGCCGGGGAGTCGGTGGCCGGGTTGATGCCGATGACCGCGTCGCCGCAGCCGTGCAGCAGCCCGTCGAGGACGCCGGCGGTGACGCCGACGGGGTCGTCGGTGGGGTGGTTGGGCTGCAGCCGGGAGGCGAGCCGGCCCGGCAACCCCAGCGTGCTGCGCAGGCCGGTGACCACCCGGGTGCGGCGGGCGACGGCGACCAGGTCGGCGTTGCGCATCAGCTTGGACACCGCCGCGACCATCTCCGGGGTGAGGCCGCGGGCCAGGGCGGAGATCGCCGCCTCGTCCCGCTCCGCCGCGCGGGCCAGCAGCCAGTCGCGGAACTCCCCCACGGTCAGCGACGCGACCGGGGCGAAGGCGGCCGGGTCGTGGGTGTCCAGGATCAGCCGGGTGACGTCGTCCTCCTCGTAGCCGACCACCTGCTCGGTGAGGAAGGTGGCCAGCGGCAGGTCGGCCAGCACGTGCTGGGCGGCGACCCGCTGCGCCGCGGACTCCGCCGCCACCCGGGCCAGCACGTCACCGGAGCGGTGCGGAGTGGCCTTGGCCAGCAGGTCGGCCAGCGAGGCGAACTCGAAGGTGTGCCCGCCCAGCGTGGTCCGGCGGACGGTCATCTCACCTCCTCCTCCGCGGCGGCCAGCAGCTCGAACTCCTCCTCCGGTGCGGAGGCGACGAGGTGGTGGCGGCTGTAGAGGGCGAAGTAGGCCATGAAGGCGAGGAACGCGCCGAGGGTCCAGAGGGCGGCGGTGCGGTCGACGAGGAAGGTGGCGATCACCGCGGCGGCGGCCAGCACCAGGGCCACGCCGGTGGTGACCGTGCCGCCGGGCGTGCGGTAGGGCCGCGGCAGGTCCGGCTCGCGGCGGCGCAGCAGGATGTGGCTGACCATCATCAGCACGTAGGACACCGTGGCGCCGAAGACGGCCATGTTCAGCAGCATGGCGCCCTGCCCGGTCAGCGAGAGCACGAAGCCAATCACGCCCGGGACGAGGAGCGCGAGCATCGGCGCCTTGCGCCCGTTCGTCACCGACAGGGCACGGGGCAGGTAGCCGGCCCGGGACAGCGCGAAGGTCTGCCGGGAGTAGGCGTAGATGATCGAGAAGAAGCTGGCGACCAGCCCGACCAGGCCGGCGTAGTTGATCACGGTGGCCAGCCAGCTGGCCGACCCGGCCACCTCGAGCGCCTCCACCGGCGGGTTGCCGCTGGCCGACATCGTCTGCGCGCCGCCGGCCCCGGCGGTGAACACCAGCATGAGCACGGCCAGCACCAGCAGCAGGCCCATCGCCGCGACGATGCCGCGCGGCATGGACCGAGCCGGGTCGCGGGCCTCCTCGGCGGCCAGCGGCACGCACTCGACCGCGAGGAAGAACCAGATGGCGAACGGGAAGGCCGCCCAGATGCCCATCAGGCCGAAGGGCAGGAACTCCGAGGCGCCGGCGGCGTCGGTGGGCGCGATGTCGGTGAGGTTGCCGGCGTCGAAGGCGGGCACCGCCCCGACCAGGTAGAGCACCAGCCCGGCCACCGCCACCGCGGCGATCCCCAGCATCACCTTCAGCGCCTCACCGACGCCGAGCAGGTGGACGCCGATGAACAGCGCATAGGCCACGAGGTACACCCACCAGCCGTCGGTGATGCCGAACAGCCCGAGCGACTCCACGTAGGCGCCGATGAAGGTGGCGATCGCGGCCGGGGCGATCGCGTACTCGATCAGCACCGCGACCCCGGTCGCGTAGCCGCCCCACGGGCCCAGCGCCCGGCGGGCGAAGGTGTAGCCGCCGCCCGCGGTGGGCAGCGCCGAGCCCAGCTCGGCCAGGCCGAAGACCATCGCCGAGTACATGACCGCCATGAGGACGACGGCGATCAGCAGCCCGCCGAACCCGCCCTCGGCGAGCCCGAAGTTCCAGCCGGCGTAGTCGCCGGAGATGACCGCGGCGACACCGAGCCCGGCCAGCAGGACCCAGCCCGCCGTCCCGCCGCGGAGCTGCCTGCGATCGAGGTAGCCGGCGTCGACCGTCTCCGCCTCCACCCCCCGCCCAGGTCCGTGCGGTGCTCGGGCGGGTGCGGGTTCGACGGTCATCGCGGTCCTCCGGCTCGTGGCCCCGGGTGAGGCGGGAGCCAGCGTGTTCTCCCCGCCCCCGCCGGTCAACGGGGTGCGAGAGATCGGAACACCGAGTTCACGCACGGCTCGACGGACCCGCGGTCGGCGCGATGGGCGAACCCCGGTCAGCCGACCTCGAGCAGCTGCAGGTCCCGCACGTAGCTGCAGACACCGACGTGCGCGCGGACCGCGGCCGGGCGCAGCACACCTCCGACCGGACGCAGCACGACCGCCACCGGACGCCGCCCGAACAGCACCGGCTGCGCCCAGCCCCGCCGGGGCAGCACCGGGCGCCGCACCTGCTCGCCCTCGACGCCGAGGACGAGCACCGCAGCCAGCACCGCCACCCCCGCCACCGTGCCCAGCGCCGCGGGCAGCCCGGCGTGCTCGGCGAGGAAGCCGATCACCGGCGGGCCACCGAGCAGGCCGGTGTACCCGACCGTGGTGGACAGCGCCACGCCCGAGGGGCCGCCGAGCGCACCGGCCCGGGCGATCGCCAGCGGGAAGACGTTGGCCAGCCCGAGACCGACGACCACGAAGCCGGCCAGCGCGACCGGCAGCGACGTCGTCGTCACCGCGGCGAGGGCGCCGGCTGCGGCCAGCAGCGAGCCACCGACCAGCAGCCGCCGCTCGCCGAGAGCGAGCACCAGCCGGCCGCCGGCCAACCGGCCGGCGGCCATCGCGGAGGAGAAGCCGGCATACCCGGCGGCCGCGAGTGCGGGCGCGGCGGACAACTGCTCGCGCAGGTGCAGCGCGCCCCAGTCGCTCAGGGCGCCCTCGCCGTACGCGGTCGCACCGGCCACCGCGCCGAGCAGCACCAGGACACCGGTCGGCCGGCGCCCACGCGTGACGTCGGCGACGTCGGCGAGCGGGTCGGCCACCGGCTGGACGACGTCGCCGCGGACGAGCACCGGTCCGGCCCACGCCATCGCGACGAGCCCGGCGATCGCCACGGCGGCCAGGTGCGGTGCCACGCCGGTCACGGCCGAGGCCAGCCCCCCGATCAGCGCACCGAGCAGCCCGCCACCGCTGAAGGCCGCGTGCAGGCCGGACAGCAGCGGTCGGCCGGCCTGCGCCTCCACCCGCACCCCGACACTGTTGGCGGCGACGTTCACCGCACCGGTGACGGCACCGAACAAGAGCAGCCCGGCGCACAGGGCCGGCACCGAGCCGGCCAGCCCGGGCAGGACGGCGCTGACGCTGGCGGCCACGCCGGCCAGCGCCGCCACCCGCCCGGTGCCGAACCGGGCGCACAGCCCGCCGGTGGCCTGCATGCAGGCCAGCGCGCCCAGCGAGAGGCACAGCAGCGCGACGCCCAGGGCGGTGTGGCCCGCGCCGGTGGCGGCGCTGACGTCGGGCACCCGGGCGGCCCAGCTGCCGAAGACGAAGCCGTCGAGGCCGAACAGGACGGCGACGGCGACCTGCATCCGGCGCAGCGTGGGCGGTGCCGCGGGCGGGGCGGAGAACAGCGCGGCCCGGCTCGCCGCCGAGCGCAGCAGAGCGGGGGCCCGGTCGCGGAGACGGGTGGGGGCAGGCAGGACCATGGCAGACCTTCGGGGAGTGGACGCGCAGCACCGCGGAACGGCTGGCGGGGGTCGGGGAGCACACGACCTCGGGCGCTGTCGTCCACGGTGCCACCCGGACGGGTGCGCTGTGCGTCCTGACGTGGTGAGAGCGCCCACGGTGCCGCCCCACCGGGCCCATCCGGCCCTGCGGTTGCCGGTCGCCGGATCCCCGCGCAGGGTCAGGGCATGACCGGGATCTTCACCCGCGGCCTGCTCGCCGGCGCCGCCGGGACCACCGCCCTCAATGCCGTCACCTGGCTGGACGTGGTCGTGCGCGGCCGCCCGGCCAGCGACCTCCCCGCGCAGACCGCCGATGCCCTGGCTTCCGCGGTCGGGACGCCGATCCCCGGCAGCGGCCGGGAGCGGGAGTCCCGCCGCACCGCGCTGGGCGCCCTGACCGGGATCGCGAACGGCATGGCGTTGGGCGTCGTGTCCAGCGTCGTCCGGTCCGCCGGTGTGAAGCTGTCCTTCCCGGTGGGCGCGGTGGTCAAGGGCGCCGCCTCGAGCGCGGCCACCAACGTCCCGGTCGGCGCGCTGGGGGTCGACGACCCGACGACGTGGAGCCGCCGGGACTGGGTCGCCGACGCGCTTCCCCACCTGGCCTACGGGGCGACCGTGCAGGCGGTGGTCTCCGGGCTGCCGACCCCGCGGGAGCGCGTGCTCCCCCGGCAGAGGGCGCGCGCCGGGCTGGTGTGCCGATCCCTGCTGCTCGGGGTGGCCACCGGTGGCCGCAGCTCGCTCGGCATCGCCGCCCCGACGGTGACGGCGCAGGACACCGGGGCGCTGAAGAAGCTGGCCTCCCTGGCGTCGGTGGGCGGGGAGGTCTACGCGGACAAGCAGCCGGGCGTCCCGGCGCGCACCAGCGCGCAGGCGCTGCCGGCCCGGCTGGTCAGCGGCGCCGGTGGCGGGGCGCTGCTGGCCCGGCGTGCCGGGGCCAACGCCGCCCTGCCGGCGACCGCGGGGATCGCCGGAGCGCTGGCCGGCTCCTACGGCGGTGTCGCCTGGCGGCGCTGGGCCGGCCGGCTGATGCCCGACTGGCAGGCGGCCGTCCTGGAGGACGCCGCCGCTGTGCTGCTCGGCCTCGCCGCGTGCCTGCCGGGGCGGCGCCGGTCGACCCGGCTGAAGGTGGTCCGCCTCCCCGCGCGCTGATCGCGGTCAGCGCGCGGGAGCGCGGCCGGTCAGCGCCAGCGCCCGGTCCAGCGGGTCGGCGTCGGCCGGCACCGGGACGGCGGGGCCGTACCAGCCGCCGTCCCGGCCCATCGGCGCGAGCTGCTCGACGGCAGCGAGGGTGGCCCGGGCCAGGCCCGCCGAGACGAACAGCGGCGCGTCCACGGCCATGGCCAGGTCCCAGCCGTGCAGCACGAACTCGGTGAGCATCAGCGACCCCACGACGGCGCCGGGCAGCGGGGCGCCAGCCAGCACCGTGTCGCCCTCCCACGCAGCCGGGTCGGCCCAGGCGTCGGCGGCGGCGTCGAGCTCCGGGACGATCGCCGCCGCCCACTGCTCGGGGAGCAGCCCGTCGAGGAAGGGCGCGGGCCGGCCGGGGGCCGGCGGGTCGAGCGGCATCCGGGTGGCCGACCGCTGGGCGATCAGCGCCGCCCAGGCCAGGTGGTCCAGCAGCGCGCGGACGTCGAAGTCGGCGCACGGGGTGCGGGCGGGCAGGTGCTCGGGGCGGACGGCGGCCAGCGCGGTGGCGGCCAGGTCGGCGGCGGATCGGACGGCGGCGGGTCGGTCGGTCAGGGGCCGAGCGGCGGGGTCGGTCACGGAGCCTGGTCCTGCCCGGCAGCGGAGTCTGCCGCGGCCAGCAGCCAGCCGGGGCCGGTGACCCGGGCCGCCGCCGGCAGCCGCGCGCGCAGGCCGCGGTCGGCGGTCACCACGAGCAGGTCGTCGGCCTCGTCGGCGAGTTCCCCGGCGGTGGCGGCGAGCGCGTCGTCCCCGCTGCCCGCGGCGCGGACGAGCCGCATCCCGACCGGTGCGTCGACGTCCCGCGCCTGCCCCTCGACGACGGCGACCAGCTCGGTGACGGTGACCTGCCCGCCGTCCGGTGCGTCGAGGGTCGCCGTCCGCAGGGCGGCGAGCCGGTCCAGCAGCCGGGCCGTCGCACCGGCGCGGTCCCGCCACCAGCCGTCGGGGCGGGAGCCGAGCACGTTGGCGACGTCGACCAGCAGCACGGTCACCGGGTCAGCCCCGCCGGGAGGAGCCGAGCACGGCGGTGCCGGCGGCCACGGCCAGGGCGACGACGGCCAGCCAGAACAGCCCCTTGAGCACCCACCCGACCACGGTCAGCGCGATCCAGACGAGCACCACCAGGGCCAGCAGGAGCAGCAGGGTCCGCAGCACATCCCGACGGTAGAGCACCGGGGCGGCTCCGCTCAGCCGCCTTCCGCCGCGCCGATCCGCCAGTAGCCCATGAACGCCACCGAGGTGCGCGGGACGCCGAGGTCGCGCACCAGCCGGCGGCGCAGCTTCTTGACCATCCCGGCCTCCCCGGCGAGCCAGGCGTAGCAGCCGTCGGCGCCTGCCTCAGGGACCTCCCAGAGGATCCCGCTCTCCAGGTCGACGTCCTCGGGCTCCTGACCGGCGGTGGGCTTGGCGACGCCCAGCTCGCACAGCGCGGCGTGCACGGCCGGGCCGAGCGCCTCGCCGCGGGCGCGCCCGCCGCGGACCAGCCAGCGGACCTCCACCCCGGCCGGGACGGTGAGGGAGAGGACGTCGCCGGCGACCGGGACCTCCAGCACCGCGATCGTGCGGCGGCCGGCGGGCAGCGCCTCGACGATCGCGCTGATCGCCGGGACCGCGGTCTCGTCGCCGGCCAGGAAGAGCGTGCCGTCGGCCGGCGGCGCCCACTCGACACCCCAGGCGCGGCCGGTGCCCGGCCGGTCGGGGCCCAGGAGAACGACCCGGTCGCCGGGGACGGCGGCCGCGGCCCAGGAGGCGGCCGGGCCGGCGTGGCCGTCGTCGATGCCGTGCAGCACGACGTCGACGTCCACCTCGCCCAGCTCCGGACGGGCGTCGCGCACCGTGTAGGTGCGCAGATGGGGCCGTCGGTCGTCGGGCAGCGCGCAGTAGTCCTGGTACCAGCCGGGGCCATCGGTGAGCAGCTCCTCGGCGGGGGCGCCGTCGCGGGAGATGACCAGCTTGATCCGCTGGTCGGCCCCGCCGACGCCGAAGCCGGTCAGCGCCGACCCGGCCAGGGTGAGCCGCAGGAAGGTGGGGCTGATCCGCTGGACGCGCGCGACCCGCACGGGGAAGAAGCGGTACTCGGGAGCCGCGGCCGGGGCGGAGGCCGCTGCTGAGGCAGTGCGGGCGGGACGTTCGGTCGTCGCCGTGCTCATGGTGCTCTCCCGGTTCGGCAGACCGGCGCTTCCGCGACCGGACATTGGTGAGGCTAGCCTAACCAGCCCGTCCGGGGGAACCGCCTGCCCGGAGCCGCTGTCCCTCGGTCTCTGCCCCGCCGGCTGCTGCACAGCCCCCGCCGCCCACCGCTGAACCTGCACGGTCCAACGTCGCCCCCCTTCCGGACCGCCCGCGTTCAGCGCTCCCCGGCCACCGAAGGTCGCGGCGGCGGTGAGCCGGTGGCGACCTCCACCAGCCGGCACAGGCCGTTGACCAGCCGGAGCTGCTCGGGGGTGTGCACCGGCGAGGTGAGCAGCGCGGGGCTGCCCACCAGGTAGGCGACGGTCTTCGCCCGGGACAGCGCGACGTTGAGCCGGTGCCGGTCGAGCAGGAACTCCAGCCGGCGCGGCACGTGGGCACCGCTGGACGCCGCCAACGAGAACACCGTCACCGCAGCCTCGCGCCCCTGGAACTTGTCGACGGTGCCGACCTCCACCCCGCCGAGCCCGGCGGCGGCCAGCGCGCTGCGCACCTGGTTGACCTGCGCGTTGTACGGCGTGACCACGAGGACGTCGGCCTGGCCCATCACCCGCTCCCGGCCGCCCGCCCGCCAGGGACGGCCCATCAGGTCACCGACCAGCTCCGCGACGACCGCGGCCTCCTCGGCCGAGGCGGCGCCGTTGCCCTCGTGCACCACGGGGATCCAGCCGACGCCGGCGGGCGCCGCCCAGCGTGGTGGCGCATCGAGCGCGTTGTCGGCGGTCACCCACGCCGGCTGCAGCTGCCCGTCGTAGGCGAGGGCGCTCACCACCGAGCACAGGGCGGGCGCCATCCGCCAGGAGCGGTCGAGGAAGACGCCGCGGTCGGCCGGGAGCACCTCGTCGGCGCCGAGCACGTGCTCGAGCGCGGAGACGTCGGCGCCGTCGGGGTGGATGCCCCGGCCGGGCTGCCGCAGCTGCTGCGGGTCACCGAGCAGCAGCAGGTTCCGGGCGGCGCGGCTGACCGCCAGGGTGTTGGCCAGCGACAGCTGACCCGCCTCGTCGACCACCAGCACGTCGAGCCGGCCGGCGAGCTCCTCGCGGGCGAACAGCCACGAGGTGCCGGCGACCAGGTCGACGTCGCCGCCGTCCAGGGCGTCGACCACCTGACCGTTGGTGCCGACGCACTGCACGTCGCGGTCGCGGCAGCGCTGCACGTCGTCGGCCTTCTGCAGCGCGCGGACCGGGGTACCGGCCTCCCGGGCGGCGGCCATCACCGCGTCGAGCAGATTGCCGATCACCTTGTGGCTGGAGGCGGTCAGCCCCACCCGCCGGCCGGCCCGGATCAGGTCGACGACGGCCCGGGCGCCGGTGTGGGTCTTGCCCGCACCCGGCGGCCCCTGCACCGCCAGCACGCCGCCGTCGAGGGCCGCGGCCAGCCGGCGCACCGCGGCACCCGGCTCCTCCCCTGGCTCACGCAGCCGGGTACCGGTGACCAGCCGGGGCGGACGCCGCAGCAGCAGGTCACGGGCGGCTCGGTGCGGGCCGTCGGCGTCGATGCCGCTGGCGGCGACCTGCTCGCCCAGGTCGGCCAGCGCGGCCCGGAACAGCGCATCGCTGGGCGGGGCGGTCGGCAGCAGGCCGGTCGGGTGCTCGGCAGCCATCGCCGTTCCGCGGGCGAGCACCACCCAGCCGGCGGTCGGGTCGACGTCGACGACCGTGCTGGTGACCCGCGAGCCATCGGCGGCGGGCAGCAGGTGCTCGAACCGGGAACCGGCCGACACCTTGGTCTCCTGCGGTGGGAACGTGTAGCGCCAGTGCTGCGAGCGCCGCTGGGCACCGAGGAACTCGGCGTCGGTCAGCGGCCCGAGCGCGGCGGTCTCCCGCTCGAGGTCGTCGGCGGGGAGGTCGTGCAGGCGGAAGTACTCCCACCAGGCCGACCGCGCCTCCCGCGCGTGCCAGCCCAGCTGCTGGGCGAGCAGCCAGGTCGCCTCCTCCTCGGCCCGGCGCCCGGCCGGCGGCAGCCCGGCGGTCAGCCGCTCCTCGAGCTCCTCGCGCACCACCTGCGCCGCGACGGCCTCCGCGGACGCGTCCGGGTCGCCGTCGGCGGGCCGGCGCAGCTCCGCGCCGGAACGGAGCAGTTCGGTGCGGCGCTCCTCCAGCCAGTCACGTAGCTGCCGGGTGGAGACGCAGTCGTCGCGGTTGTAGTGCTCGATCTGGTCCAGCAGCCCCTGGTCGCGGGTGGCCAGCCAGCGCTCGAACGCGACGATGCTCTCCCCGGCGTCGGAGACCTCGGCACCGTGGGCGCGGGTGGAGCCGCGGTAGTAGTCCTCGACCTGCTTGATCGAGTACGACTCCTTGCTCAGCCGCAGCCCCTGCCGGACCACCGCGTAGAGATCGACCAGGACGTCGGCCCGCAGCAGCCGGTCGACCTCGGCCTCCCGGGTGCCCAGCCGGGCGGAGAGCGTCTTCAGCCGGGTCGGTTCGTAGGGCGCGTAGTGGTAGACGTGCATCGTCGGGTCGGCGGCGTGCGCCGCGATCAGCTGGTCGACCAGCGCCTCGAAGGCCCGCTGCTCGGCGGCCGCGTGCTCGTTCCCGGTGGGGTCGCAGCCCCAGTGGGCGGTGAACCCGCCAGAGGTGTCGAGGACCCCCCACAGGTACTCCAGTCCGGTGTCGCCGGCGAACGGGTCGCCCTCGATATCGAAGAAGAGGTCACCGCGGCTCGGCGCGGGCAGCAGCTCGAACCCGCGGCCGGGCTCGCGGGGCAGGAACTCGTAGGAGGGCCGGCCGGTGTCGCGCTCGGCCACCTGGAGCCGCGCCTGCTGGGTGAGCCGCTCCCGGGAGGTGCGGCCGATCGCGTCGGGCAGCTCGTCGGGGCCGCGCTCGGCGAGGGCGCGCACCGTGGGGATCCCGGCGTCGGTCAGGGCGAGGGCGTGGTCGCGGCGCATGAACGCCACCAGCGACAGGGAGTCCTCGCCGCGCCAGCGTTCGGTGCACGTCTCCCGCCACGGGCAGACGCCGCAGTGCGCGTTCGGGTAGGGCGGCGCCAGCTCGCCGTCGTCCAGCCGGCCGAGGAAGCGCTCCCGGGTGCTGCGGGTGTACGCCTCCGCGTCGGCGTGGCGGAAGACGAGCTCCTGCTGGTCGCCGGTGATGACGGTGAGCAGCTCGGGCGGGGTGCCCTGCAGGGACGCCAGCAGGTCGCCGTAGAGCGCCATCTGCAGGAGGGCGGGGACCTTGATCCGGCGGGCCAGCTTGGTGTCGGCGACGTCGTAGGCCCAGGGGCCCAGGTCGCTGACCCGGTCGGTGCGTTTGAGCAGGAAGTCGGCGTGCCCCCGCCAGGTGCCGTCGGTGAAGGTGGCCTGGTAGACGACGTCGGCGCCGGCGCGCATCGCGGCGAGCGTCTCGGCCTGGGCACGGCGCAGGGCCGCCGGGTCCTTGCCGGTGGGGGCGGCGATCTCGGCGACGGACAGCCCGCGGTCGCGCAGCCGCTGGAGGTGCCGGGCCTCGTGCTCGATGCCGTGGGCGGCGACCAACTCGGTCATCGGGTCGACGGCGGGAGACCGGGCCCGCTCGCCGCGGGCCACCTCCAGCGAGAGCCGGGTCAGGTGCTCGCACTCCAGGAAGCCGGTCAGGTCGCTCGCGCTGACCACCAGCCCGCCGTCGATCTCGTACACCGCGCCCCCCGTTCCCTCCCCCGGCGGAGGAGCTGCCGACGACGCTAGGGGCAGGGTCCGACGGTTCCAGCTCCGGGCGTCTCCGGGACTGACGGAACGATCATGAACCGGTACCTATAGTCATGAGTCGTGTCTGCCACGCTGTCCTCCGTCGCGGCCTACGCGGGGGTCAGCACCAGCACCGCCAGCCGGGCGCTCTCCGGTCACCCCGCGGTGCTGCCCAGCACGCGGGCCCGGGTCGAGGCCGCCGCCGCCGCACTGCAGTACCACCCGAACCGGATGGCCAGCGCGCTGCGCACGCGGCGCTCGGGGCTGCTCGGCCTGGTGGTCAACAACCTGCGCAACGCCACGTTCCACACCATCGCGGAAACGCTGCAGAACTGGGCCGCCGGGCATGGCTACCAGGTGCTGGTCTGCACGACCGGTGGTGATCCGGCCCGCGAGGCGGCATTCCTGCAGACGGCCCGCGCCCACCACTTCGACGGGCTCGTCGTCGCCGGATCGGGGTCGAACACCGAGCTGGTCAACGCCCTGGTCGCCGACGGCCGGGCAGTGGTGACGATGAACCGCGAGGTGCCCGGGTCGCTGGCTCCGTCGGTGATGTCGGACTACCGCACCTCGACCCGGCTGGGCACCGAGCACCTGCTCGGGCTCGGTCACGTCCGGATCGGGGTCGTGGGAGGCCAGCCCCAGGCGACCTCCGGGCAGCTCGGCGACGCCGGCTTCCGGGAGGCGATGGCGGCGGCAGGCGTTCCGGTCGATCCGGAGCTGGTCCTGCGCGGGCCGTTCGTTGCCGACTTCGGCCAGGAGGCGGCGACGGCGTTGCTCGGGCTCGCCGCGCCTCCCACGGCGCTGCTGGTCAGCAACCACGAGGCGTCCCTGGGCGTGCTGCAGGTGGTCGCCGCGTCCGGCGCCCGGGTGCCGGACCAGCTCTCGGTGATCTGCACGGAGGACGAGCCCTCGTGGGCGTGGTGGACCCCGCCGATCACCACGGTCGACAACCGTGCCCCGGTGCTCGCGGAGCGAGCGGCGGCCGTGCTGCTGGCGCAGCTGACCGGCACCGAGAGCGCCTACCCGGTGAGCCGGGAGGAGCTGGTCGAGCCCGTGCTGGTCGAGCGGGCGTCGACGGCACCGCCCGCCTGAGGGACCGCGCCCTCAGCTCACCCGCTCGAAGACGGCGGCCAGGCCCTGGCCGCCGCCGATGCACATCGTCTCCAGGCCGTAGCGGGCCTCGCGCCGGCGCATCTCGTGGGCCAGGGTGGCGAGGATGCGGGCGCCGGTGGCGCCGACCGGGTGGCCCAGGGAGATGCCCGAACCGTTGACGTTGACCCGCTCGCGGTCGTCGGGACCCAGCCCCCAGGCCTGCAGGCAGGCCAGCACCTGGCTGGCGAACGCCTCGTTGAGCTCGATCAGGTCCAGATCGGCCAGCGTCAGACCGGTGCGCTCCAGGACGGCGGCGGTCGCCGGGACCGGGCCGATGCCCATCGTCTCCGGCGGCACCCCGGCCACCGACCAGCCGACCAGCCGGACGAACGGCTCCCAGCCCCGCCGGTCGGCCTCGGCCCGGGTGGTCACGACGCACGCTGCGGCGCCGTCGTTCTGCCCGGAGGCGTTGCCGGCGGTGACCGTCGCCTCGGGGTCGACCCGGCCCATCACCGGCCGGAGCTTCGCCAGGTCCTCCATGGTCGTGTCCGGCCGGGGGTGCTCGTCCTCGAGGACGACGCGGGCGGGGGTCTTCCGCGTGCCGGGGACCTCGACGCCGATGATCTCGTCCTTGAACCGGCCCTCGCGGATCGCGGCGCCGGCCGCCTGCTGCGAGCGGAGCGCCCACGCGTCCTGCTCGAGCCGGTCGATGCCGTGCTCGCGGCGCACGTTCTCCGCGGTCTCCAGCATGCCGCCGGGCACCGGGTGGTCGACGCCGCCAGCGGTCTCGCGGGCACGGGCCAGACGATCGTGCAGCATCACGCCGTCCCCCTTCGCGCCGGTGCGCAGCCCGAGTGCGTAGTGCTCGACGTTGCTCATCGACTCCACGCCGCCGGCGATGACGACCGTCCCGGCGCCCGAGGCCACCTGCATGGCCGCGTAGATGACCGCCTGGAGCCCGGAGCCGCAGCGCCGGTCGAGCTGCAGCCCGGGCACCTGGACACCGAGGCCCGCGTCGAGGGCGGCGATGCGGCCGATGGCCGGGTTCTCACCGCTGGGGTTGCAGTGGCCGAGCACGACGTCGTCGACCTCGCCCTCGGCCAGGCCGGTCCGCTCGGCGAGGGCCCGCAGGGTGGTGGCGGCGAGCTGGTTGGCGCTCAGGCCGGCGAAGACGCCGCCCATGCGGCCGACGGGCGTGCGCACCGGGGAACAGATGACGACGTCGTCCATGCACCCACTGTGCCAGCCCTCCCCCGCCCCGGCGCTGTGGCGGCGTCCGCTCAGCGGAAGCCCGAACCGGACGACGCCCCTCCCGGCGGACCGGGAGGGGCGTCGCGTGGAGCGGTCGAGCGGGAGGTCAGTCGCGCGGCTTGGCCATCGCCTCGTGCGCGGAGGTCTTGAAGGCATCCGGCAGGACCTTGTTCATCGCGCCCTGCGCCTTGGTCATCAGCGAGGCGGCGACGACCTGCTTCTCCCCCTTCATCATGGCCTCGAAGCCCTGCTCGGCGACCTCGGCGGCGCCGTCCTTGGGGCCCTTGCCCATGGCGGTGTCCTCCAGGTCGGCCCGCCGGAAGAAGTCGGTGTCCGTGGGGCCGGGCATCAGCGAGGTGATGGTGACGGCGGAGTCCTTGAGCTCCTGCTGCACAGCCTCGGTCAGCGACTGGACGAAGGACTTCGAGGCGTTGTAGACCGGCTGGTAGGCCCCGGGCATCGTCGAGGCGATCGAGGAGGTCACCAGCACCCGACCCTCGTTGCGGCCGGTCATCTCCACCAGCACCAACTTCAGCAGCGCGGCGGTGGAGACCACGTTGAGCTGCATGACCTCGAGGTCGTCGGCCCAGTCGGTGTCGACGAAGGCGCCACCACGGCCGACGCCGGCATTGAGCGCGGCAGCCCGCAGCGGCCGCCCGAGGCCCTGGACCCGGGTCCACAGCTGCTCGATGCCCTCCGGGGTGCGGAGGTCGGCCTGGACGGGGATCACCTCGGTGCCCTCGGCGCGCACCTTCGCAGCGGCGGTGTCGATGGTGTGGTCCTCGGCGTTCACCACGACGTCGTAGCCGTGCTGGGCGAACTGCTTGGCGAGCTCCAGCCCGATGCCGCTGGAGGCGCCGGTGACCAGGGCGAGCGGCTTGGTCTCAGTCATGGGCGTGCGGATACCCCGACCCGGTGGAACGGAACCGTGCGCCGGGCAGGCCAGCTCCGCCCCGGCTGTCTCCTCGTTGAGGTGACGGCAGCGATGCTGTGGACGAGCACACAGCGGCGTCCACGACCGGCTGGCTGCATCCCGGACATCGTCTGGCGGATGCCGACCCCGCAGTGGGTCGCGCGAAGACGAGCCTCGCTCCGTCGACGAGGAACGCTGTCGGCTCCTAGTACGGGGGTAGTGGGGCCGACTCGTCCGGCGTCCCCAGCTCCCACTCGCGGTCGTCGACCGCATGCTCTTGAGCCCGTTGTGCTCGACGGCCTGGGTCATCGTCGCGTGCCGCACCGTCCGGGTCAGCTCCGCCTGAGCACAATTGACCACCCGCACCAGCAGCGCCGTCCGGTCCAGCACCGCCCCGTCGGACAACCCGTGCAGCTCATCGGTCGCCAGCGCGTCCAGTGCCGAGCACAACCGCACCGCGAGCGGACACTCCGGGTCATCGGCAGGGAGTCCGGCCACCACGTTCGGCGCAGGGGCGCCCATCGTCCGTGCGTCGCCCACGGACACCTCCCGGCCGCTCGAACGGATCCGGGGCTGGCAGCAACAACCCAGCCAGGGCGCTGGCACGGAGGATCCCGGCGAGCCTGACCGGGTCAGGAAGGCCGAGCAGGTCGAGGAGAAGCAGACGAACTAGCCGTGGGACGGGTGGGCCGGCCGCGCAGACGTCGCAGGCCTGATGCCGAATCGGATGGTGCCCGAGATGGTCGGGTCCCTGCAACGACTTCTAGGTTCAGCCTCGGATGGCGAATACATGGCGCCGACCGCTCAACTTGGGCGACCCGCGGAGAGCACTTTGACTAGAACCCAGTGCGCCTAGCTCGCCTCTCCAAGAGTTCCGCAAGCAACCACATGGCGAAGGTCAGCAGAGACGCCACGACGGCGACCACGAATATAATGTTCAGCCACGATGGGACGGTGTTCTCAAGTGCGTTGCACTGAATCCCAAAAGGGAATACTCCGTCGTCTGCATTAGGATGTTCAATCCGGTAAGAGTCATCCCAGCGAGTTGCTGCAGCGGCGCATGAGTCATCCGCGCCGGTTAGATTGAGGGTCCTCCAAATCCCATAGGCTCCAAGCCCGACTGCTAACAATAAGGTGCTGGCCGCTGTGTACAACAAGACCGCCGGTCGTCGCAGCAGGGATGAAACGGTCATGGCGCAAGCGTATAGCTGGCAGTTGCTGGCCAGTCATGCCGACAGGGTCACGGCGAGGATGGCGAGCCGGCACAGAAGAGCAGTACGCCCGCGTTCAAGGCGTTCGAGAACCAGTCGTCGTTGCCCTGGCCAAACCCTGCGGCTGCCTCATCGACGAACACGCGGCCACACTGCACAGACCGCCCAAGTTCTCTCGTCCCCAAGCCTCCGCCGGTTTCATCCCCGTGGCCCCGGCGGAGGCCCAGCCCGCCCCGGATCGATCAGGCCCTCCCGCCCTCGTCTCTGCCCGCGCGGGTTCGCCCCGGCTCGGTTTCCCGGGTCACGCCGTTGACGCCGAACTCGCGTGGTGTATCGAGCCAGTCGAGGAGCACTACGCCGATCTGAACTCCACTTGCGTTTCGCCCTCGGACCCTGCCCAGCTGCGCGTCGCCATCTCAGAGCGGCGGGAGGACCATCACCGCGGTTTCGGTACGGAACACCCCGTAGTCGTCGGTGTCGATACCCTGCGGCAGCAGTGTGCCGACCGGTAGCCGGGTCACCTGCGCGTCGCGCGAGTCTAGAACGGTGACCAGGTCACCCTTCTCCAGCTTCCCGTTGCCGTGGGCCTGGTCATCGATTGCCGAGTACAAGTGCGGCTGGACCAGCGGATTCGGATGGGGTGTCAGCGGGTCGGCGACCTCGACCCGCCACTGGTTCACCCCGGTCAGGGTCGTCGACTCGATCACCGGCGGTCCGCCGGCCTCCATCAGGTAGGACGCCACCCCGAACTCCGTCAGCTCCCAGGTTGTGTTCGGGAATCACCGAACCTGGGCGCCGACCACCACCCGAATTCGCGAGTCACAACCCTGTCCACAGACGCATGACCGGCCTTGACAGGCACGTCGGCGGCGCCCGGCAGACTGCGCGGATGACCGATGCGACGACCCCGATGATCTGCTCGGGCAAGGGCTGCACCAACCAGGCCCGCTGGCGGCTGGTCTGGAACAACCCGAAGCTGCACACCCCGGACCGGGAGAAGGTCTGGACGGCCTGCGACGACCACCGGGAGTCGCTCTCCCATCACCTGGCCATCCGCTCGTTCCTCCGCCGCGTCGAGCCGCTGGAGGACGCCGGGTAGGTTCTCCGGTGCACACGGGAGCCCGGGCGCGGGCTGAGACGGCGGACGACCCCCGCCGACCGTCCAACCTGATCCGGTTCGTACCGGCGGAGGGAGCTGCCCGATGCTCGCTGCCCGTTTCCACGCGGCGCACCAGCCACTGGCCCTGGACGACGTCCCGGTGCCCGAACCCGGCCCGGACGAGGTGCGCGTGCGCATCGGTGCCGCCGGTGTCTGCGGCACCGAGCTGCACTTCACCGACGGGCTCTACGAGCCGGCGAAGAAGCCGATGACGCTGGGCCACGAGGCCGCCGGCACGGTCGAGGCGGTCGGCTCCGCGGTCACCGGCTGGGCCCCGGGCGACCGGGTGGCCGTCTACTACTACCTCTTCTGCGGCTCGTGCCGCTGGTGCCTGCGCGGCCGGCAGAACCTCTGCCTGGCGCCGCGCGGTGTGCTCGCCTTCGCCGCGGACGGCGCCTTCGCCGAGCAGCTCGTCGTCCCCGCGCACTGCCTGGTTCGGCTGCCCGACGAGCTGTCGTTCGAGCAGGCCGCGCCGCTGTGCTGCGCCGGCACCACGGCCGTGCACGCGCTGACCGAGGCCGCCGTCGAACCCGGTGACCTGCTGGTCGTCATGGGCAGCGGCGGGGTCGGGCTGGCCACGGTGCAGGAGGCCCGCCGTCGGGGCGCGACCGTCGTCGCAGTCAGCCGGGACGACGCCCGGCGCGCCGCCGCCCGCGCGACCGGGGCGACGGCGGCGGTGGCCCCCGCCGACCTGGCCGACACCGTGACGCGGCTGTCCGGCGGCCAGGGCGCCGACGTCGTCGTGGAGCTGGCCGGCGTCTCCGCCACGCTGGAGCTGTCCACCGCCGTGCTCGGCCGGCGCGGCCGGCTGACGTTGGTCGGGTACAGCGCCGACTCCCTCACCGTCAGCCCGCTGGCGATGGTCGTCGCCGAGCAGCGGGTCATCTCCAGCGTCGGCAACACCCTCGCCGAGCTGGAGCAGGCCGTGGCCCTCGCCGCGGCCGGCCAGCTCGCTCCCCCGGTGGCCGGGACCCTGCCGCTGAGCCAGGTCAACGACGCGCTCGACCGGCTGCGCACCGGCGACGTCGCCGGCCGGCTGGTGCTCACCCCGTAGCGGCCCGCGGGGCCGTGCCAGGATCGCTCCTCGTGCGACGCCGCCGCGGGGAGACCGCACTGCCCCGCGAGGTCGGCGTGCTCGCCGTCGTCGCCTTCGTCGTCGCGCTCGGCTTCGGCGTGGTCGCGCCGGCGATCCCGCTGTTCGCCCGGTCCTACGGGGTCGGGACGACGGCCGTCGGCTTCGCGGTCAGCGCCTTCGCCTTCTTCCGGTTCGTCTCCGCGTTCGCCGGCGGCTCGCTGGTCGAGCGGATCGGTGAGCGGGTGGTGCTGGCGGCCGGGCTGCTGATCGTCGCGGTCACCACCGGTGCGGCGGGGCTCGCCGGGAGCTACCCGGTGTTCGTGGCGCTGCGCGCGGCCGGCGGCGTGGGCAGCGCGATGTTCACCGTGGCCGCGCTCTCGCTGCTGCTGCGCACCGCCCCGGCGGCGCAGCGTGGCCGGGCCGCGGCCACCTACCAGGGCGGCTTCATCCTCGGCGGCATCGCCGGTCCGGGCGCCGGCGGATTCCTCGCCGAGATCTCCCCTCGGCTGCCCTTCTTCGTCTACGCCGGCTTCCTGCTGGTCGCCGGGGCGGTCGCACTGGTCCTGCTGCGGACCCCCGCGCGGCCGGCAGCCGAGGTGCCGGCCGAGCCGGTGGCCTCCGGCGTCGACCAGGGCGGCGAAGCCGACACGGCGGCCGCCCCTGGCGCGGAGGCGCCCAGCGGAGGCCTCCGGGCAGCTCTGCGGTCGCGGGCCTACCTGGCCGCGCTGGTGGCCAACCTCGGTGTCGGCTGGGTGCTGTTCGGGGTGCGCAACTCACTGGTTCCGCTGTACGTGACCGAGGAGCTCGGCAAGACGGTCGCCTGGGCCGGCGCCGGGCTGCTGGCCGGCTCGGTCGCCCAGGCACTGGGGCTGCTGCGCGCCGGAGCGCTGGCCGACCGCTGGGGCCGTCGCCCGTCGCTGGTGCTCGGCGCGGCGCTGGCCACCGCGTCCCTCGCCGTCCTGGTGCTGCCACCGGCGACCGGGCTGTTCCTGCTGTCCATGGCGAGCTTCGGGCTGGCCGCCTCGCTGCTGGCGAGCGTGCCGGCCGCGGTGGTGGGCGACGTCAGCCCCGCGCGCAGCGGCCGGGTGGTCGCGGTGTTCCAGATGGTCGCCGACCTGGGCGCGGTCTGCGGACCCCTGGTCGCCGGCTGGCTCACCGACGCCCTCTCGTACCAGTGGGCCTTCGGGGTGAGCACCGCGGTGCTGGGCCTCGGCCTGGTGATGGCGCTGGCGATGCCGCGCACCATCCGCCCCGTCAGCTGACCGTCAGCCCGGGCGTAGCCCCGGGTGACCGTGATCGGCGGCATAGGCCGCCAGCACGTCCTCGAGCCCGGCGTCCAGGTGCAGGAACTGCTCGTCGAGGACCCTCGTCAGGTCCTCGACCGCCAGCCGGAGCAGCTCCCCGGCGACCCGGACGTCCTCCCGGGGGGCCTCCCCGGCCGCCCGCTGCAGGTCGACGACCGTGCCGAGCGTGGCGGCCAGCGAGGCGTCCCCCTCGCCGTCCCGGAAGTAGTAGGTCTCGGAGTACTGGGTGAGGTCGACCCGGATCTGCACCAGGTCGGCGGCGAGCCCGTCGAGCAGCGGCGCGGCGAGCCGCCCCTCCGGGTCACCGACGAGCCGGTCGATCGGGCCCGCGCGCAGCCCGGCCAGACGGAGCGCCAGCACCCGCCGCCGGACCAGCGCCGGGTAGATCTGCAGCACCCAGGTCACCGAGGCGGTGAGCAGGCCGAAGCCGAGGAGCGCCTGCATCGGCACGACGATCCGCAGCCAGCCGGCGGACGGCACGACGTCGCCGAACCCGAGGGTCGCCAGCGTGACCGTGGAGACGTAGAGCGCGTCGAGCCAGCCGGCCCGGCTGTCCGGGTCGAGTTCACTGCCCAGCAGGAAGCCACCGGACAGGTGCGGCCAGTACACCAGCGAGCAGCCCAGCGTGATGGCGGCCACCCAGACGACGATCACCAGCACCAGCGCCGTCGGGCCGGCCAGCATCCCGGTGCGCGCCCGTCGGCGGCGCCACCGCGAGACCCGCCAGACGGCCGCCACCAGGTGCCTGCTCAGCCAGCCGCTGCCGCTCGGGTGCCAGAGGGTGTGGAACACGTCCCGCAGCACGGCCAGGACGACCAGTGCGCCGACGACGGTCACGATCCAGCCCCACAGCCCGTCCACCCGGCCAGCCTGCCAGGGACCGGCGCAGGCACCCGCGGCCGGGCGGGAACGGAACGGCTACCGGTGGACGGCCCGGAGGGGTTGGATGGCCGGTGCCACCGGGGGCGCCCCCACCCGGGGACGACCATCCCTCGCGGCCTCGACCGGAGGTGCCGTGCCCGCAAGACCCGTCCTGCTCACCGTCGACGACGACCGCGCCGTCAGCCGTGCGGTCGCCCGCGACCTCCGCCGTCACTACGGTGACCGGTACCGCGTCGTCCGTGCCGAGAGCGGCCCCGACGCGCTCGCCGTGCTCCGCGAGCTCACCGCCCGCGGCGAGGTGACCGCCCTGCTGCTCGCCGACCACCGGATGCCGGGGATGACCGGCGTCGAGTTCCTCGAGCAGGCGATGGACCTCGTCCCCGGCGCCAAGCGCGTGCTGCTCACCGCCTACGCCGACACCGACACCGCGATCCGGGCGATCAACGACGTCGACCTGGACCACTACCTGCTCAAGCCCTGGGACCCGCCGGAGGAGAAGCTCTACCCGGTGCTGGACGAGCTGCTGGAGCAGTGGGGCCGGACCGCGCCGGCGCCGTTCGAGGGCATCACCCTGCTCGGTCACCAGTGGTCGGCGGAGACCCAGGAGCTGAAGGAGTTCCTCGCCCGCAACCAGGTGCCCTACCGGCACCTGCAGGGCGACGCCGCGACCGCGGTGCGCTCCGCCGCCGGGCTGGCCGACGACGCCGAGCTGCCGGCCACCGTCTTCCCCGACGGCGCGGTGCTCAGCCGGCCCGCGCTGCGCGACGTCGCCGAGCGGTGCGGCCTGCCGACCAGCGCCGGCAGCCCCTTCTACGACGTCGTGGTCGTCGGCGCCGGCCCGGCGGGCCTCGGGTCGGCGGTCTACGCCGGCAGCGAGGGGCTGCGCACCCTGCTCGTCGAGCGGACGGCCACCGGCGGCCAGGCCGGCACCAGCAGCCGGATCGAGAACTACCTGGGTTTCCCGCGCGGGGTCTCCGGCGCCGAGCTGGCGATGCGGGCGCGGGACCAGGCGGTGAAGTTCGGCGTCGAGGTGCTCACCACCGCCGAGATCACCGGGATCGCCCCGCACGGCGACGGACGGGTGCTGCGGTTCGCCGACGGCAGCGAGGTGACCGCGCACGCCGTCGTCCTGGCCACCGGGGTGCAGTGGACCCGGCTGCCGGCGACCGGCGCGGAGGAGTTCTCCGGCCGTGGCGTCTACTACGGCGCCGATCCGCACGAGGCGCTGGGCTGCCGGGACGAGGAGATCTACGTCGTCGGCGCGGCCAACTCCGCCGGCCAGGCGGCGCTGCACTTCGCCAAGTACGCCCGCCGGGTGGTGATGTTGTGCCGCGGCCCGGACATCCGCCGCGGCATGAGCGAGTACCTGGTGTCGCGGATCGAGGCCTCCGACGTCATCGAGGTGCGCACCTGCACCCAGGTCGTCGCCGTCGAGGGCGGTGACCACCTGGAGCGGCTGGTGCTCAGCAACCACGTCACCGGCGGCACGGAGACCGTGGACGCCTCCCGGTTGTTCGTCTTCATCGGCGCCCGGCCGCTGACCGACTGGCTCGGGGAGGCCTTCTCCCGCGACGACCACGGCTTCCTGCGCACCGGCCCCGCCCTGCTCGACGGCGACGGCCGCCCGCCGGCGGGCTGGCCGCTGACCCGCGCGCCCTACCACCTGGAGTGCTCGGTCCCGGGGGTGTTCGCCGCCGGCGACGTCCGCTCCGAGTCGGTCAAGCGGGTGGCCGGCGCCGTCGGCGAGGGCGCGATGGCCGTGACCCTCGTGCACCGCTACCTGGCAGGCACTCGATGACCAGCACCGGCCCGCGGGTCGGCGTCGAGGAGCTGCGGTCGCTGTTCCTGTTCGAGTCCCTCGACGACGACGTCCTGGCCTGGCTGGCCGCGCGCGCGGAGGTGCGGGTCTTCGACGCCGATGCCCTGGTCTTCGCCGAGGACGAGCCGGCCGAGGCGCTGTTCGTGCTGCTGGAGGGCGGGCTGCTGCTGACCAAGCACGCGACCGGCGAGGACGTCGTCATCAACGAGACGTCGCACCGCGGGTCGTACTCCGGCGCCGTCCGGGCCTTCACCGCCGGGCCGCCGCAGCGCTACCAGACCTCGATGCGCACGAACCGGCCCAGCAGGTTCCTGCGGATCGCGTCTGCCGACTTCGCCCAGCTGGTGCAGCAGCAGTGCCCGATGGCGGTGCACCTGCTCGACGGCATCTACGAGGGCGTGCGGGCGACCGAGTCGACCATGCGCCAGCGCGAGCACCTGGTGCAGCTCGGCGTGCTGTCGGCCAACCTCGCGCACGAGCTGAACAACCCCGCCGCCGCCGCGGTGCGCGCCACCGAGCAGCTGCGCACCCGGATCTCCGGGATGCGGAGCAAGCTGGGCCTGCTGGCCAAGGAGGGGCTGTCCCCGGAGATGGTGGCCAAGCTGGTCGCCGTCCAGGAGCAGTCCGTCGAGCGGGCGCAGAAGCCACGGCCGGAGCTCACCGCCCTGGAGGAGAGCGACCTGGAGGAGGAGATCTCCGACCGCCTGGCGGAGCGCGGCGTCGCGCACGCCTGGGAGCTCGCCCCGGTGTTCGCGGCCGCGGGGCTGGACGCCACCTGGGTCGACGACGTCGTCGAGCAGGTCGACGGTGGGCTGAAGTGGGACGCCGCCTTCGGGTGGATGCGCTACACCCTGGAGACCGAGGCGCTGATGAGCGAGATCGAGGAGGCCACCACCCGGGTCTCCGCGCTCGTCGGCGCGGTCAAGCAGTACTCCCACATGGACCAGGCGCAGCACTCCGAGGTGCCGCTCAAGCCCGGCCTGGAGAGCACGCTGGTGATGCTCGCCCGCAAGCTGACCGGCATCGAGGTGCACCGCGAGTACGCCGCTGACCTGCCCGTCGTGCCCGGCTACCCCGCCGAGCTGAACCAGGTGTGGACCAACCTGATCGACAACGCCGCCGACGCGATGAACGGCTCGGGCGTGCTCACGCTGCGCACCCGCGCCGACGACGCGTCGGTGTTCGTGGAGATCGGCGACGACGGGCCCGGCATCCCCGCCGAGCTGCAGCCGCGGCTGTTCGAGCCGTTCGTGACCAGCAAGCCCGCGGGCCAGGGCAGCGGCCTGGGCCTGGAGAACGCCAAGCGGATCGTCGAGCGCCGGCACGGCGGCTCGCTGACCTACACCACCGGGCCGGCGGGGACGACGTTCTGCGTCCGCCTCCCCCGGCGCGGCAGCTCCTGAGGAGGGCACGATGACCACCTGGCAGGTGCAGGACGGCGTGCCGTGCGCGCACGCGACCGGGTTGCCCGAGCCACCGGCGCCGGCGTCGGTGTGCGAGGACTGCCTGGCGATCGGTGGCACCTGGGTGCACCTGCGCCGCTGCCTGAGCTGCGACCACGTCGGCTGCTGCGACTCCTCACCCCACCGGCACGCGACGGCGCACTTCACCGCCACCGCGCACCCGGTGGTCGCCTCCGCCGAGCGGGCCGAGCACTGGGCCTGGTGCTACACGGACTCCGCGGTGCTGCTCCCCCGCTGACCGGTCCGGCCCGTCGCCTCCCGCCGGCGCGCACCTGCACGCGACGGCGCCCGGACGCGACGACGGCGCCGCCCCGGTCGGGGCGGCGCCGTCGTCGGGGTGGTGTCTCAGGCGGGGCGGCGGCCGGCCTGCTCGCGGGCCGCGGTGACCGCCGCGGCGTCCAGCGCGTCGGCGTCGCCACGCTCGCGGGCCTCTGCCTGCCCGTCGAGCCAGGCGATGTGGCGCTCCCACGCAGCCCGCGGGGAGACGCCCAGCGCCCGGGCGATCTGCTGCCAGTCGGCGCCGCCCCGGAGGGCGGCGCGGATGCCCAGGTGCCGGCTGCCGTGCGCCTTGCGGGCGACGACCTCGCCGAGGGCCAGCAGCTCGAGGGCCTCCTCCACGTCCAGGGAGGTGCCGACGTCCTTGATCGCCAGCCAGTCGTCATCGGTGTCGGCATCGTGGATCGGCTTGTCGATGACGACGTTGTCCCGGCGGCTCAGGAAGTCCAGCCGGATCACGGCGGTCATGAGCGAGAACTCGCTCTCCAGCACCTCGGGGGTGAGGGCGACCTCAGGAGGAGTGCTCATGAGGATCTGTGTTTCCCGGAGCGCCCGTTGCATAACCGTGATCCACGCGACACCGTCCCGGCACGGGCGGTCGCTCCGGTCGGTGACCGGGCACGGACGCCCGGCGCGCGGCCACCGACCGGGCGCGACCCGGACGGGACGGTCAGTCGGTCACGCCGACGGCCTCCTTGGCCAGCGCCGCGAGCCGGGTCTGGGTCGCGCTGACCACGCTGGAACGCGCCTTGTGCGTCTCCTCGTACCGGATGATCGTGTTCACGTCGGCGGGGTCGTCGAGCTGCTGGACCGCGCGGGCGATCTCGGCGGCCGACATCGAGTCGTAGCCCTTGATCGGCAGCTCGTCGGCGGTCACGTCGCCGAGCTCGCGCCGGGTGGCGGCGACCGCCTCGGCCGCCTCGGTGTCGCCCTCGCGCTGGGCGATGCGCTCGGCCCGGCGCAGCGAGGCGAGCCGGCCGACGGTGAGGGTCTCCCGCACCGCACCGGTCAGGGACGTGACCCGGCCGCGCACGTCGTCGACGACACCCGCCAGGGTGCCCTCGGCCGAGTCGCCGGCCTGCTGCGCGCCGCCCACGGCCCGGTTGACCGTGTCGGCGGCGAACCGGACCGGCATGTTCACCAGCTTCGTGGCACCGCCGGCCACCTTCTGGAAGGGGGTCGCCTGCAGGGCGGCCGGGCCGCCGAGCGCCTGCTCGGCCAGGACCACGGTGAGCCACTCGACGGTCGCGGAGTGGGCGGTGACCAGCCGGTCGGCGAGCTCCTCCACGGCCGGCTGCTCGGCGGCCTGGGCCAGCACCTTGAGGTAGGTGGCCCGGTCGAGCAGCTGGTGCTCCAGCTGCAGGTCCTGCAGCAGGGCCTCGTCGATCGGTTCGGCCTGCTCCAGGGTGCCCTTGACCAGGGCGGCCAGCCGGCCGATGACGGGGGCGACGACGTCACCGACGCCGGAGAGCGCCCGCAGCTGCTCGGTGATCGCCGCGGCGCGCGCCACGGCGTTGTCGGCGTTCTCCTGCAGCTCGCGGCGCACGGCGTCGGTGCGCGCCTGGGTGGTGCGGATCCGGGCGATCTGCTCCTCGGTCCGGGTGAGGGTGAGCAGTGCCCGCAGCTGGGTGATGAGCGTGGTGTGGTCGGTCACGAGGACTCCCGGGTGGCGGATGGCCTGACGGGACACCGCTACCCGCACACCTCGCCTCGCTAACAACTGCAAGCACCGTGCTAGCAGTGTGGGCACATCGGGTCCCCCGGGTGGGGTAGTGCGGCCAGGGGAGGCGACCGGTGACCCCGCCCGACGGGGGACACTGGCCGCGGGGGCAGGTCGAGGAAACGGGCAGTGGTGGAGACGACGAGCGACGACGGACGCGACCCCGATCTGGTGGCGGTGACCGAGGGCACCGAGGCCGCCACCGAGATGACCCGTCCGACGGGGCTGGACCGGGAGCGGATCCTGCAGGCGGCGATCAGCTTCATCGACGAGCACGGGCTCGCCGCGCTGACCATGCGCCGGCTGGGCGCCTCGCTGGGGGTGGAGGCGATGGCCCTCTACCGCTACGTGCCCGGCCGCGAGGACCTGCTCGACGGCGTGGTCGACGCCGTGGTCGAGCGGCTGTTCGACGACGACGACGAGCCCGACGACATCCACCTGGAGCACGCCAGCGGGTGGCAGGACTACCTGATGCGGCTGGCCCACGGCGTGCGGCGGGTCGCCCTGGCCCACCCGGCGGTCTTCCCGCTGGTGGCCAGCCGCCCGCCGGCTGCGCCCTGGGTCCGCCCGCCGCTGCGCAGCCTGCGGATGGTCGAGTCGTTCCTGCGCACCCTGTGCGACAACGGCTTCTCCGACCAGGCCGCCGTCGCCGCCTACCGGGCCTACTCCAGCTTCCTGCTCGGGCACCTGCTGCTGGAGGTCACCCAGATCGGCGCGCAGGTCAGCCTGCTCGACCAGCCGGAGGGCGACGCGCAGGCCCAGCGGACCACCGACCTGACCGACTTCCCGGCGCTGATGCGCACCGAGCCGCTGCTGGCCCAGGACAAGTCGGCCGCGGAGTTCGAGGAGGCGTTGGAGAACCTGCTCGACCGGCTGGAGCGCGTGCTGCACGAGGCGAAGAACTCCGACGACGGCTCGGTGCTGGACCTCTGACGCGCCGGCGGGTCACCGTCAGCGGTACTCGTGCTCCGGCCGCCCGGCGCCCCTGTACCGCGGGATCCGGTCGGCCACCCCGGTCCCTGCGAGGTACTCCAGATAGCGGCGGGCGGTGATCCGGTCTCGGCCACCAACGCGGGCCCTGGTCAGGCCGACGCCGGCCGGGCGCAGCGCGAGGCCGCGCTCCGGCACTGGCCCGTCCTCCCCGACAGCGGCGCCGTCCCGGTCCCCTCCGGGGCGGCGCCGCTGCGCGTCCGGGCACGAGGTGGTGCCGGAGCGTGACCGCCGCGCTCCGGCACGCACCTGGACGTCCAGGGTCGTTTACGGCGTAAACCGGTGGGCTACCTGAGGTCCGCCAGGCCGGCCGGCGCGCACGGCGCGAGGCCGCCCGGGCCCACCCACCCCCTTTGCTGAGGAGCACTCGTGATCACCGAGCAGGACATCCAGACCGTCATCGGCACCACCGCCGTGGACGCCGACGGCGACAAGCTCGGCAAGGTCGGCCAGGTCTACCTGGACGACCAGACCGGCCGCCCCGAGTGGGCCACCGTGAGCACCGGCCTGTTCGGCACCTCGGAGACCTTCGTCCCGCTGGCCGAGGCCCAGCTCGCCGACGGCGCCCTGCGCGTGCCCTACCAGAAGGCCAAGGTCAAGGACGCGCCGCGGATGGACGCCGACTCCGGGCACCTCAGCCCCGACGAGGAGGCCGAGCTCTACCGCTACTACGGCGTGGGCACCGGCACCGACACCGACACCGCCACCGGGTACACCGACACCACCGCCGGGCGCACCGAGGGCTTCGACGACACCAACCGGCACGGCACCACCGGGCACGACACCTCCGGCCCGACCACCGACGACGCCATGACCCGTTCGGAGGAGCAGCTCCGGGTCGGCACCCAGCAGGTCGAGACCGGCAAGGCCCGGCTGCGCAAGTACGTCGTCACCGAGAACGTGACCACCACCGTGCCGGTCTCGCACGAGGAGGTCCGGCTCGAGCGCGAGCCGATCACCGACGCCAACCGCGAGGCCGCCCTGGACGGCCCGGCCATCTCCGAGGAGGAGCACGAGGTCGTGCTGCACGCGGAGCGTCCCGTGGTCGACAAGGAGGCCGTCCCGGTCGAGCGCGTCCGGCTGGACACCGAGACCGTCACCGGGGAGGAGACGGTCAGCGACTCGGTGCGCAAGGAGCAGATCGAGGCCGACACCGACGGCCGCACCGAGGGCCGCGGCACCCGCTGATCCACCCCCGGTCGGCGGGTGCGCGCCCGCCGACCGGGGTATCCCTCCAGCCACCGACCCCCCGGGAGATCCCATGGCCACCAACTCGTCCCCCGATCCCACCGGCGCCGCCACCAGCGCCCGGGACACGGAGTTCCGCAACAACTCCGCCGGCGCCCGCGCCACGCGGGGCACCGCCCGCGACGCGGTCGACGCCCAGCACGCCCGCTTCGGCGGGATCAAGTGGGGCGCGGCCTTCTTCGGCTGGCTGTCCGCCAACGGCCTGGCCGTGCTGCTGATCGCGCTCGTCTCCGCCGCCGGCGTCGCCCTCGGTCTCACCGAGAACCTCGACGTGGCCGAGGCCACCGACCAGCCCGGCACCGTGGGCATCAGCGGCGGCATCGCGCTGCTGGTGGTGCTGTTCCTGGCCTACCTCGCCGGCGGCTACGTGGCCGGCCGGATGGCGCGCTTCGACGGCATCCGCCAGGGCATCGCCGTCTGGGTGGTCGGGCTGCTCGTGGTCATCGCGCTCGCGGTCGCCGGCGCGGTGCTCGGCTCGCAGTACAACGTGCTGTCCCAGCTGAACCTGCCGCGCATCCCCGTCGACGAGGGCACCGCCACCACCGCCGGGATCATCGCCCTGGTCGCCGTCCTGGTGGTCACCCTGATCGGCGCGATCCTGGGCGGCAAGCTCGGTGAGCGGTTCCACCGCAAGGTCGACCGCGCGGGCTTCACCGCCTGATCAGCACCTCCGAGCACGTCTCCACCGCCGTCGGCCCGCACCGGGCCGGCGGCGGTGGCGCGTCCGGGACCGTTCCGGTGAGGCGCCTGGGGTGGCTGGGACGGCCCGCCCCCGACCGTCCGCGTGTTGGTCGGCGGAACAGCGTCGCCGTCTCACATGGTGGCGGGCATGGGATTCACCTACCGCACGGCACGCGCCGTGATGATGGTCGGGTCCATGTCGGACCCGGCCGGCCAGCAGGCCCGCCTCATCGGCCCCGCCCACGCGACCCTGGGGCTCAGCGGCGCCCGCGGCCGCACCGCGCTGTGCGGTGTCTACGTCGCCCGGGACGAGCAGGTCCCCTGGCCCCCGCAGCCCGAGGTCTGCGACTCGCTCTGCCCCGCCTGCAGCCAGCTCGCCCTGCTCTGAGACGGGTGCCATCCGTCCCCACCAGGCACCTGTCGCCACACCCGCACCACCTGTCGGCCGGGTGCGCCGGACCGGTCCGTCCGAACCGGTAGACAGACCCCATGGGGAACGTCGCCGACCTGCACCACGAGGCCGAGGGGGCCGTTCCGCCGCCCACTGAGCAGCCGGTCTCCCTCGAGCTCACCGCCACCTCGGTGCTCAGCCACGCACTGGCGTACAACGAGGTGCCGGTCGTCTCCCGGCTGGCGGTGCACAGCGCCACCACCACCGTCCGCGGCGCGACCGTGCGGCTGTCGGTGGCCGACGGCGTCGGGCCGGTCGGCCCCCCGGTGGAGCGGCTGGTCGACCTGGAGGCCGGGCGCACGACGGTCGTCGGTGACGTCGGGCTCGCCCTGGACGCCGGCGCCCTGCTGCAGGTGCCCGAGCGCCGGTCCGGCTGGGTCCGCGTCGAGCTGACCGCCGGCGACCGCACGCTGGCGTCCCGTCGGCTCCCGGTGCACGTGCTGGCCCCGGGCCAGTGGCTGGCCACCCCCCTGCCGCTGGCGCTGGAGCTGCTCGCCGCGCACGTGCTGCCGCACGACCCGGCGATCGGCCGGCTGCTCGACGACGCCTGCGACCTGCTGGAGGAGGGCACCGGCAGCCGTGCGCTCTCCGGCTACGACGAGGGCCCGGAGCGGGTCGACGAGGTGGTCGACGCGCTGGTGTGGGCGATGCGCCGGCGCAGCGTGCGGCCCACCCTGCCGCCGGTGAGCTGGACCGAGGTCGGCCAGGTCGTGCGCACCCCGGACGAGGTGCTCGACGGCGGTGTCGGCACCAGCCTGGACACCACGCTCGCCCTCGCCGCCGCGTGCGAGCGGGCCGGCGTCCGGCCGCTGGTCTGGGTGGCCGACGGCCACGCCTTCTGCGGCTACTGGCGCGAGGAGCGCAGCACCGAGACCGCGGCCACCACCGACGTGGCCGGACTGGTGGACCTGGTCGACCTCGGCGTGATCCGGCTGGTGGAGACGACGCTGCTCGCCGCCGGTGGGAGCAACGTCGCCGACCTGCACCGCCCGGCCTACGCCGCCTGGCTCACCGGCGACCTCGGCCGGCTGCTGGGGGTCACCGACGTCGTCCGCGCCCGACGCGAGGGCGTGCGTGCGCTGCCGGTGCGCACCGCCGGCGACGTCGTGCTGGAGCACCGGGCCGCCGCGGCTCCCGCCGAGGCAGCCGTCGAGGCCGCCGCCGGATCGGAGCCGGCCCCGCCGGCACCCGACGCCCGCCCCGAGGTGCCCGCGCGCGTCCAGCAGTGGAAGAACGCCCTGCTGGACCTGAGCCCGCGCAACCGGCTCATCTCCTACGGCGAGCGCGCCGGAGTGCCGCTGACCGTCCCGCACGACGTGCTGCCCCTGCTCGAGGAGCTGCTCACCGGCGGCACCACGCTCACCCTGCTGCCGGGAGACGCGCTCTCCGAGGTGCAGCGCGAGCGCGGTGTGCGGTCGGCGCGCGAGCTGCCGGCCGAGCTGCTCGCCGAGACCCTGGCCGAGCGCCGCGCTGTGCACGCCGACGTGCCCGAGGCCGGGTACCTCTCCCGGCTGCGCGGTCTGGCGCACCGGGCCCGCACCGTGGTCGAGGAGACCGGGGCGAACAACCTCCACCTCGCGCTGGGCAGCCTGGTCTGGGAGGCCGACGGCCGGCCGCTGCGCTCGCCGCTGGTGCTGCTGCCGGTGCTGCTGAGCCCGGCCTCGGGCACCGGCGCCTACCGGCTGACCGCCGACGAGGCCGGTGCCGCCACCCCGAACTGGTGCCTGCTGGAGAAGCTGCGCCAGCTGCACGGGCTGACCGTGCCGGGCCTGGCCGAGGGGGCCGACGGCGTGCGGCTGGGCGCCGCCGTGCAGGCGGTGCGCGAGGCGCTGGCCGAGCGCGGCCTGCCGTGGCGGGTGGAGCCGACGGCCGACCTGGCGGTGCTCCAGTTCGCCAAGCACCGGCTCTGGCAGGACCTCGACCAGCACTGGGCCGACCTCGCCCGCAGCCCCCTGGTCGCCCACCTGGTCCGCGACCCGAACGCCCCGTTCACCGACCCGGCGCCGGACACCGCCGGGACGGTCGACCTGGACGAACTGGCCGCCGGCTGCCCGCTGCCCGCCGACGCCTCGCAACTGCGCGCGGTCGCCGAGGCGGTCGCCGGACGGACCTTCGTGCTGGAGGGCCCGCCCGGCACCGGCAAGTCGCAGACGATCACGAACCTGCTCACCCGGGCGGTCGCCGAGGGCAAGCGGGTGCTGTTCGTCGCCGAGAAGCGAGCCGCGCTCGACGTGGTCGCCCGGCGGCTGGACGCCGTCGGCATGGGCCCGTTCGCGCTGGACCTGCACGACAAGGGCAGCCGGCCGGCCGTCGTCCGGGCGCAGATCCGGGCGGCGCTGGACTTCGCGGTCGAGGTCGACGAGCAGGGTCTGGCCGCCGACGCGGAGGACCTGCGCTCGGCCCGCCGGAGCCTGGACCGCTACGCCGAGCGCCTGCACGCCCCCAACCCGGCCGGGCTGTCGTACTACTCGGCCCGCACGGCGGTGCTGGCCGCCGGGGACGCGGTCCCGCCGCTGCCGGTGCCACCGGCCTTCGCCGGCCAGGCCGACGCCGAGACGGTCACCGCGGTGCGTCGGGCGCTGGCGCTGCTGCCGGACATCGCCGACCTGGCCCGCCCCTCGGCCGGCCACGCGTGGGCCTTCCTGGACACCGTGGACATCGACATCGAGGCCGTGCAGCGGGCGGCGGTCGCCGTCGACAGCGCCATCCGCGAGCTGCCCGGCGAGGGCGCCCTGGCCGCGGTGCTGCGGGCGGTCCGCACGCCGGAGGACCTGGACGACCTGGCGCACCTGCTGGCCGGGCCGCCGCTGGGCCTCGACGTGCTCGACCAGGTGCACAGCCCCCGCTGGGCGGCGGCGCTCGACGACCTGCTCGCCGACGTGGAGGCGCTGGCCGAGGCAGGTTCCCCCGCCTTCGACGTCGTCACCCCCGAAGCGCTCGGCCTGCCGCTGGGTGAGCTGTTCGTGCAGGCGCAGGAGGCGGTCGCCGGCTCCTTCCTGGGCCGGCGCGGCAAGCTCGCCGAGGTGCGCGCCCGGTTCGCCGGGGTGCTGGCCGACGGCGCGACGGTGCGGACCAAGGACGTGCCGGAGCTGACCGCGTCGCTGCGCACCGTGCAGTCGGCCGTGCAGGCCCTGGCGGCGCGCGCGACCGCCGTCCCGGGGCTGCAGGTGCCCGCCGGCTGGAACCCCTTCACCGACGCCGGTCGCACGCTGCTGGCGGCCGAGGCCCGCTGGCTGCGGCGGGCCGCGGCGACCGTCGACGGTTCCGCGGGGCTGGCCGGCGCGGTGCGCCGGCTCCTGGCCGCGGGGCCGGCCTCCGACCCTGCCGCCGCGCGCCTGGTGCTCCGGCTGCGCGACGCGGTCACCGCGCTGCTGACCGCCTGCGGCAGCTCCTCGGCGCAGCTCGCGGCGTGGAGCGGCGAGCAGGGGCTGGTGCTGCACTGGACGATGACCCGCCCCGAGCGGGGCGTGGAGTACATCCACCCGATGTCGCTGCGGCGCTGGGTGAGCCTGCTGGACACCCTGGAGCCGCTGCGGCTGACCGGGCTCACCGAGGCCCGCCGGCTGCTGGTGCACGGTGAGCTGCCCGCCGAGGACGCGGTGCGCGCCTTCGACCGCGGGCTGGCCGAGGCGTCGCTGGCCGAGCGCCGGGACGCCACCGGGTTGAGCGCCTTCGACGCCGGCCGGCACGAGGCGACGATCACCCGGTTCGCGGCGGCGTCCCGGGCGGTCCGGTCGCACCTGACCTGCGCCGTGCCCGCCGGGGTGCTGGCCGCCCGCCCGTTCGACCCGGCGACCGGGGACAGCCGGCTGGGCGCGCTGCAGCGTGAGCTGGCCAAGCAGCGCCGGGGGCTGGGCGTGCGGGGCCTGCTGGCCGCGCACGGCGACGTGATCACCTCGGTGCTGCCCTGCGTGCTGGTCAGCCCGGACTCGGTGGCCCGGTTCCTCCCCGCCGACGCCGACCTGTTCGACCTGGTCGTCTTCGACGAGGCCTCGCAGATCCGGGTCGCCGACGCCATCGGCGCGCTGGGCCGGGCCCGCGCGGCGGTCGTCGTCGGGGACAGCAAGCAGCTGCCGCCGACCACGTTCGGTGAGCCGTCCGCGGCCGACGACGAGCCGGCGGAGGACGCCGTCGCCGACGAGGAGTCGATCCTCTCGGAGTGCGTGCAGGCCCGGGTGCCGCGGCAGTGGCTGTCCTGGCACTACCGCAGCCAGGACGAGACGCTGATCGCCTTCAGCAACGCCCAGTACTACGACAACCGGCTGGCCACCTTCCCGGCGCCGGCGCACGGGCGCGCGTCCTCGGGGCCCGGGGGCCGCGGGGTGTCGCTGGTGCAGGTCGACGGCACGTTCCACCGCACCGGCGGCGGGAAGCTGCTGCGGACCAACCCCGTCGAGGCGGCGGCCGTGGTGGCGGAGGTGCGGCGCCGGTTCGAGGCGGCCGCACCCGCGGTGCCCTCGATCGGGGTGGTCACCCTCAACGCGCCGCAGCGCTCGCTGATCGAGGCCCAGCTGCGCGACAGCGGTGACCCGCGGGTGGTCGACGCCCTCGACCGCACCGACGGCGACGGCCTGTTCGTGAAGCACCTGGAGCACGTGCAGGGCGAGGAGCGGGACGTGGTGTTCCTCTCCACCGGCTTCAGCCCCGACGAGCGTGGGCACCTGCCGCTGAGCTTCGGCCCGCTGAACCGTGCCGGGGGTGAGCGGCGGCTCAACGTGGCCGTCACCCGGGCCCGCCGCCAGGTCGTCGTCGTCACCTCCTTCGCCCCGGAGCAGCTGCGGGCCGAACAGACCGCCTCGCTGGGCGTGCAGCACCTGCGCGCCTACCTGGACCTGGCGGCGCTGGGCACCGACGCGCTGCCGCGCGGCGCCCGCCCGGCCGGGGCGCCGGACCGGCACCGCGACGAGATCGCCGCCGCGCTGCGCGAGCGGGGGCTGGTGGTGCGCACCGACGTCGGGCTGTCGGACTCCCGGGTCGACCTCACCGTCGCCCGCGCGGCCGCCCGGGACGCCCCGGTGCTGGCGGTGCTGCTGGACGGGCCGGCGTGGGCGCGGCGGAAGACGGTCGGCGACCGCGACGGGCTGCCCACCGAGGTGCTCTCCGGGCTGCTGGGCTGGCCGGCGGTGGAGCGGGTGTGGCTGCCGACCTGGCTGGCCGACGCCGACGCCGTCGTCGACCGGCTGGTCGCCGCGGTCGAGGCCACTCCCCTGCCCCGCCCCGCCGGCGAGGCGGAACCGGCGCAGGCCCCGACGGCCGAGGCCGTGCCCGAGCAGGACGCCCGGCTGACGGGCGGCGAGGTGACGGGCGGCGAGGTGACCGGCGGCGAGGTGACGGACGCCCGCGCCGACGACGAGGGCCCGCTGGCCGACGTCATCCCCATCCGCCCGGTGGCACGAGTGGCCGAGCCGCCCGTCGTCGCGGAGCCCGTCGTCGCGGAGCCCGTCGTCGCGGAGCCCGTCGCCGCGGAGCCCGTCGTCGCGGAGCCCGTCGTCGCGGAGGTCGTCACCGAGGCGGTGGCCCAGGCGCCTGCTGCCCTCCCCGCGTCACGGACCCGGTCGGCGGAGCCGGCCGGGCCGCTGGACGAGGAGCTGCCGTTCATCGCCTGGTCGCCGCGGCGGGCCGGGGAGAAGGCGCAGCTCGACCAGTTGGGCGACCCGGCGGTCGCGCGGGTGGTGCGGCGGCTGCTGAACGCCGGCATCAAGGCCGAGGGCCCGGTGCACCGCGATCGGCTGGCCCGGCTGACCGCCGGCGCGTTCGGCCTGACCCGGGTCGGGGTGGCCCGTCGGGACGCCCTGATGGACCTGCTCCCGCCCAGCGCGCTGCAGGGCGAGCACCTGTGGCCCAAGGGCACCGACCCGGCGGAGTGGACCTGGTTCCGCCGGCAGGCCACCGCCGCCGAGCGGCCGCTGGAGCACGTCGCCCCGCGAGAGATCGGCAATGCGATGGTCGCCCTGGTCCGGGCGGCCGGGAGCCTGAGCGGTGACGAGCTGCAGGCGCGCACGGCGGAGGTCTTCGGGCACCGCCGTCGCACCCCGACGGTCCAGGCGC
This sequence comes from Modestobacter sp. SYSU DS0875, assembly GCF_054050915.1. NCBI lineage: Bacteria > Bacillati > Actinomycetota > Actinomycetes > Geodermatophilales > Geodermatophilaceae > Modestobacter > Modestobacter sp. SYSU DS0875. The sequence continues at coordinate 112,794 of NZ_JBJHAH010000012.1, forward strand.
TGCTCGAGGCGGCGCTGCAGGCGGCCGTCGAGGCCGGGCGCCTGACGGTCGCCGCGGACGGGACGGTCACCGCCTGAGGCACTCCGCGGTGGCCGGCCGGGTCAGCGGTCCAGCGGGTTGCCGCGCACTCGCTCGGCGAAGCCGCCCGCGACGAACTGCCCGGCGAGGGAGCCGGGCTTGCGGCGGGCCTGTGCGGTGAAGCAACCGAGGAACTCCTCGGCCAGCCCGAGCCGGGGGTGGCGGGCCAGCACCTCGGCGCGGAAGCCGGCCGGCCAGTCGTCGGGCCGGCGACCGGACACGTCCAGGCCGGTGGCCAGCTCCAGCAGGTGACCCTCGGGGTCGGCGTCGACGTCGACCTGCGGCCACATGTGCCGCACGATCACCTCCGAGACCCGGCGCCGCCGATCGGTGTCCCAGCCCGCGCCGGCGGCGAACACCCAGGCGACCGCGCCCCCGGCCTCCTCGAACGGCTCGGTGACGCTGTCGAACACCGGCACCAGGCCGAGGTCGTGCAGCATCGCGGCGACGTACAGCAGCTCGGCGTCGAAGCTGATGCCGCGGGCCCGGCCGTACTCGGCGGCCCAGAGGTACGAGCGGTCGCAGTGGGCGAGCAGCGCGGGCGAGGAGAACGCCGCGGCCACCTCACGGGCGGCGCGGGCGGCGGAGGAGCTGGGCACCAGTTCGTCGAGGGGCACGGACGGCAGTCTGGCCGCCGTCCGTGCCCTCACCTCGCCGATCCCGGCCGGATGGCAGGAACCCTGCGGAGGTCGGCAGGGTGCCCGGCCGTTCCTCCGCAGCGGGGTCAGCCGCGGCGCGTGCCGCTCGACTTGCCGCCGCTGTTGCCGCGGTTGGTCAGCGACGAGAACGCGCTCTTGAGCTTCTGCTGGTTCTGCGGCTTGCGCGCCTCGTTCATCGCCTTCTTCGCCACGCCTGCCTTGGCCATCTTGCCGAACAGCCCCATGGCTGCCTCCTCACGTCTCGTTGTGGTCCAGGACTGGTGGGTGCCCGGGGTGACGCTGCCCCAACCACCGCCGGCCAGGCGTTCCAGTCCACGGCGTCCAGGTGGCGCCGGAGGTCGCGGAGCCCAGGGGGGACGTCGCCGGCGAAGGCGGGCAGTACCTCTAGCCGGCGGCGGGCCGGACGCCGTCCCCGGCCTCGTCCCCCTCGTCCTCGTCCCCCTCCTCAGCACCGTCGTCCTCGTCACCCTCGCCGTTGTCCCGGGCGAGCAGGTAGGTCGCACCACCCAGCAGCGCCCCGGCCAGCACCGACAGCACGACGACGACCGGGGTGCTGATCGGCCCGACCACCGCGGTCAGCAGCGACCGGGACCGCGACGTCGGATCGGCCAGCACCACCCCGACGAAGACGGCGACCAGCGTGCCGGCGATCCCGGCGAACAGGTGCGCGCCCCGGCCGGCCAGCCCGATCCGGGCGGCCAGCACCCGCGCGGCCCGCACGATCCGGCCCGCCCGCAGCACCCGGAGCGCGCCGACCGTGCGGATCAGCCGCAGCACCTGGACCGGCCCGACCGCGAGCACGATGGCCAGCAGCACCCCGCCGGTGAGCAGCAGCATCCCGCGGTGACCGCGGATCCAGGCCCGCTTGTCCTCCGCCACCCACAGCAGCACGACCGACTCGGCGACCAGCACCAGGCCGCTGACGGCGTCGACCATCCGGCCGGCGGTGCCCAGCGTGCCCCCGGCGAAGGTCAGGAACATCGCCGGGATGGAGGCCAGGGCAGCCACCAGCACCGGCAGCGCCAGCCGCCGTTCCCAGCGTTCCTCACGGCTCATCGTCGACGACGCGCGAGCAGGGGCATCGCGCTCAGGCTCCCGCGGGGAAGCGGTCGATGTTCGCCTCCACCCAGTCGCGCAGCGCGGCGAGTGGCACGGTGGCGTCGACGCCGAGCGGGGTGAGCGAGTACTCGACGTGCAGCGGCACGGCTGGGTAGACCGTCCGGTTGACCAGCCCGTGCTGCTCCAGCCGGCGCAGCACCGCGGTGAGCACCTTGGGGCTGATGCCCTGCAGCCGGGTACGCAACTGGCCGAACCGCTGGGGCCCGTCCTCCAGGGCGCCCAGCGCCAGCGCGCTCCACTTGTCCGCGAGCAGGTCGAGCATCGACCGGCACAGACAGTCGGCCGAGTAGACGTCGTTCGGCGGGCGGGTCGGCACAGCAGTCACGATCACCATGGTATCTGCGGGGTACTTGGCACCCTGGTGGGTTACTGAGGTCACCGGGATAGCGTTCGGTCATGCAGATCCCCACGACCAACCGCGCCGTCGTCGCCACCGCGAGCGGCCCGGTCGACGTCCTCACCGACGTCCAGCTCGACGTGCCCACCCCCGGCCCGCGCGACCTGGTGGTCGACGTCCGCGCGGTCTCGGTCAACCCCGTCGACGTGAAGCTGCGGGGCGGCGCCCTGCCCGGCGACGGCGGCCCGCAGGTCCTCGGTTACGACGCCGCGGGCGTCGTGCTCGCGGTGGGCGAGGAGGTCAGTGCCTTCACCGTCGGCGACGAGGTGTACTACGCCGGCTCGATCGCCCGGCCCGGCTCCAACCAGCAGGTGCAGCTGGTCGACGAGCGGGTCGCCGGGCACAAGCCGGCCTCGCTCGACTTCGCCGAGGCCGCCGCGCTGCCGCTCACCACGATCACTGCCTGGGAGACGCTGTTCGAGCGCTGGAAGCTCGCTGCGGACAGCACCGGCACGCTGCTGGTCATGGGCGCCGCCGGCGGCGTCGGCTCGATCCTCGTCCAGCTCGCCCGGCAGCTCACCGGCCTCACCGTGATCGCGGCGGTGGGCCGCCGGGAGTCCCGTGAGTGGGTCAGCGGCCTCGGCGCGCACCACGTCGTCGACCGCAACGACCTGCTCGCCGAGGTGGCCGGCATCGCCCCACGCGGCGTGGACTTCGTGCTCAGCCCGTTCTCCGCCGGGATGGTCGACACCTACACGCAGGTGATGGCGGTGGGCGGTTCGGTGGTCGCGATCGACGAGCCCGAGGGCGTGGACACCCTGCCGCTGAAGTGGAAGAGCCAGGGTTGGCACTGGGAGTTCATGTTCAGCCGGGTGCTGCACGACCCGGCGAGCACCGCCCACCGGGAGCTGCTCGACGAGGTGGCCCGGCTGGTGGACGCCGGCACGCTGCGCACCACGCTCACCACCCGGCTCTCGCCGATCGACGCGGCGACCCTGCAGGAGGCGCACCGCCTGCTGGAGTCCTCGGCCACGATCGGGAAGGTCGTGCTCGCCACGGAGTGACCCGTCCTTCCGGTGCTGGTGCTCTGCCCCGCGGGAGCAGCGCACCAGCACCGGCCGTCAGGACGACGGGGTGAGGGAACGGACCCGCTCGATCAGCTCGTCCTTGCAGACCTGCATGAACCCCTCCGGGTCCGGGCCGGCGTTCTGGAAGACGATGTGGTCGAAGCCGGCGTCCACGTAGGGCTGGGCCTGCTGCACGTGCCGGTCGAGGTCCGGGCCGCAGGAGAACTGGCCCTTGATGTCCTCGGCGGTCACCGTGCTGCTGGCGGCGTCGAAGTTGACCGGGTTGGGCAGCTCGCTCATCACCGGCCACCCCGACAGTGCCCAGCGGCTGGTCTTCAGCGCCTCCTGCGCGGCGGCGTCCTCGTCGGGCGCCCAGGCCATCGGCACCTCGGCGTACTTCGGCCCGCTGCCGCCGTGCTCGGCGTAGGCCTGCACCAGCTCGGGCTTCGGCTCGGTGGCGAACAGCCCGCTGCCGTACTGGGCGGCGAGCTTGGAGGCCCCGGGCCCGCCGCTGGCCACGGCGATGACCGGCAGCTGGTCGGGCAGGTCGAACACCCGGGCGTCCTCGAGGGTGAGGTACTTCCCCTCGTAGGACTGGTAGCCGCCCTGCCAGAGCAGGTTGATGATCTCCAGCGCCTCGCGGAGCATGTGGTGCCGGATCCGGACCGCCGGCCAGCCGCCGCCGACGACGTGCTCGTTGAGCCGCTCCCCGGCGCCGATGCCCAGGGTGAACCGGTTGCCGGAGATGAGCTGCACGGTCGCCGCGGCCTGGGCGATCACCGCGGGGTGGTACCGGATCATCGGGCAGGTGACCCCGGTGGCGAGCTGGATCCGCGAGGTGCGCGCGGCCATGGCGCCCAGCATCGACCAGGTGAAGCCGCTGTGGCCCTGTTCCTCCAGCCACGGGTGGTAGTGGTCGCTGAGCTCGACGAAGTCGAAGCCGGCCTCCTCGGCCGCCACCGTCTGCTCGATGATCTGCGTGGGGCTGAAGGCCTCGGTGGCGAGCTTGTAGCCGACCTGCATGGGGGGTCCCTCCATCGTCTCCGCTGTCGCCTGCCCGGTGCCCGGGCGGCGCGGCGGAGAAACGGCGGGGCTCGGCGTCAGCCGCCGACCAGCGCCCAGTCGTGGTCGGCGACGTCCTCGGCCTCGGCCCGGGTGAGCTCGCCGACGTCGACCAGGCGGTCGAGCACGTGCCCCTGCCGGGCCGCCGCCCGCTCCGGGTGCTCCAGCGGGTCGTAGGCGCTGGGCGCCTGCAGCAGCCCGGCCAGCAGGCTGGCCTGCGCCCAGCTGAGCTCGTCCGGCGCCAGGCCGAAGTAGCCCTGCGCTGCGTCCACCACCCCGGTGAAGCCGTGGCCGAAGTAGGCGTCGTCGAGGTACATCCGCAGCAGGTCCTCCTTGGACCACTCGGCGTCCAGCTTCAGCGCGAGCACCACCGCGGACACCCGGTCCAGGAACCCGGCCTCGCCGTCCTCGTAGACGTTCTTGGCCAGCTGCTGGTCCAGGGTCGAACCGCCCAGGTCCTCCCCCGTCACCGCACCGATCGGCGCCCGCAGCGCACCACGCCAGTCGACCCCGATGTGCTGCTCGAAGTGGCTGTCCTCGGTGGCCAGCACCGCCGCCACGACCCGGTCGGGCAGCTCGCCCTCCAGCGGGGTGGCGCCGGCGGCGGCCAGCCGTTCGGTGACCCGGTCGTGCGCGTCGCCGACGTCCGGGGTCACCGCCCAGGCCACGCCGAGCACGCCGACGCCGAGGACGACCAGGACCAGCGCGGCTGCGGCCAGCCGGCGCAACAGCCGGGCCCACCAGGGGCGCCGCACCGGGGCAGCCGGGCGCTGCGGCACCACGCCGTCGCTCTCCTGCCGGGGGCGGGAGGCGGTCGGGTGGGATGCCAGCACGGTGTTCTCCTCGGTCGGTGCGGTGGACGTTCCCAGTCCACCCCGGCCACCGCTGCCCGCGCGTCCGCCCGTCGGGTGATCTTCCGTCGTCTGCCGGTCCGACCGCGGGCTGATCGCGCGCCCGGCGGGTAAAGGGCGTGCACGGCTCGTGGTCAGCGCGTTGACTGCACCGGCTGCGCAGCGCCACCACCCCTCCCACGGAGAAGAGAAAGGACCATGGAGCAGATCAACGGACGCCTGCTGAGCTGGGCGTCCATCCTGGAGCCGAGCACCCGCGAGCAGGCCGAGCGGACGGCGACGATGCCGTTCATCCAGCCCCACCTCGCGCTGATGCCCGACGCGCACCTGGGCAAGGGCGCGACGGTCGGGTCGGTCATCCCGACCGACGGCGCGATCATCCCGGCCGCGGTCGGGGTCGACATCGGCTGCGGGATGATGGCCGTGCGCACCCAGTTCGACGCCGCCGACCTCGCCGGCACCGACCTCGCCGTCCTGCACGGCTGGATCTCCCGGGCGGTGCCGCTGTCGGCCGGGCGGTACAACAAGCACGTCAGCGCCACCGCCGAGCCGCGCGTCGCGGAGCTGCGGGCGATGCCCGGCGCCGACCAGGCGAACGGCACGGTCGGCAACTGGCCGCTGCAGCTGGGCTCGCTCGGGTCGGGCAACCACTTCATCGAGGTGTCGGTCGACGAGCGGGGCCGGGTGTGGCTGTTCCTGCACTCCGGCTCGCGCGGTGTGGGCAACAAGCTGGCGTCGGTGCACATCCGCCGGGCGCAGGAGTGGTGCCGGGCGCAGGGCATCGAGCTGCCCGACCGGGACCTCGCCTACCTGGTCGAGGGGACGCCGGAGTTCGACGCCTACATCGAGGCGCTGCGGTGGGCGCAGCGGTTCGCGTTCCTCAACCGCGAGGAGATGATGGACCGCGTCGTCGCGCAGGTCGGACGGTTCCTGAAGGCCGACGTCCAGCGGCTGGAGACGGTGAACTGCCACCACAACTACACCGAGCGCGAGCGGCACCTCGGGCGTGACGTGTGGCTGTCCCGCAAGGGCGCGATCAGCGCACGGAGGGGGCAGGCCGGGCTCATCCCCGGGTCGATGGGGACGGCGTCCTACGTCGTCGAGGGCCTGGGCAACGAGGCGGCGCTGATGTCCTCCCCGCACGGGGCGGGGCGGAACCACTCGCGCAACGCGGCCCGGCGGCTGTTCAGCCGGGCCGACCTGGACGCGCGGATGTCCGGCATCGCCTGGGGGCACTCGGATGCGTTCCTCGACGAGCACCCCGACGCCTACAAGGACATCGACGTCGTCATGCGCGACGCCGCGGACCTGGTGGAGATCCGGCACACCCTCCGCCAGGTGGTGAACGTCAAGGGCGACTGAGGAAGGACCCCGCCGAAATGGCCATTATGGCGCGCTCCCGCGCCGCCATAATGGCCATTTCGGCGGTCAGGGGTGGGCGAGGGCCGCGGCGAGGCGGTCGAGGAAGACGACCTGGCCCTTCACCAGCTTGCTGCGGGCGGTGGCCAGGTCGAACCAGGCGGCCCGGTCGATCTCGGGGAACTCCCGCACTCGCCCCGAGCGCGGCGGCCACTCCAGGGAGAAGGTGTTGCTGACCGCGGCGCCGGCGTCGAGGTCGCCCTCGGCGGCCCAGACGGCGAGCACCTTGCCGCTGGTCACCCGGGCCTCCCCGAGCGGCGTGAACTCCTCGGCGGGCACCGGGGAGCCGAGCTCCTCGGCGAACTCACGCAGGGCGACGGCGAAGGCGTCCTCCCCCGCCTCGACCTCGCCCTTGGGGATCGACCAGCCGCCGTCGTCCTTGCGCGCCCAGAACGGCCCGCCCATGTGCCCGATCAGCACCTGGGGGCCGGCTGCCCCGGCCCGGTGGAGCAGGATCCCGGCGCTGTGTCGTGTCGGCACCGGCCCGGTGTCAGGTGCGCAGCCAGGGCGTGATGAACTCGGCTCCGCCGGCGGGGACGCACCGCAGGCGGACCAGCCCCACCGGCACGCCCTCGAGCAGGAACCGGCCGAGTTCGTCGGTCTCCTCGGTGAGCGTTCCGCCGGCGTGCTCGAGGACGACGCGGGCCGGCTGCCCGGGGCTGAGCTCCCCGACGAGCCGGCGGGTAGCCCCCTCGGTCAGCACCTCGACGTCCAGCCGCAGGTCACCGGCGCTGAAGGTCAGCAGCCGGACGTCGTCGCTGGTGCCGCGGACGGCGACGGCCACCTCCCGTGAGTCGGCGGTCAGCTCCGCCAGCTCGGCGTCGACGGTGCGCCAGGTCAGGGCCTGCCGGGCGAACTCCAGCAGGTCCGCCGGCACCGGGTCGCGGTCGCGGGCCACCCGGGCCAGGTCGTGCAGCAGCCGCTCGTCGGCGGCCTCGTCGTGCTCGGGCACCGCGCCCCCTCCCCCGTCAGGACCGGTCATCGACGCCCACCTCGGCGAGGTCGCGGCGCAGCTTCTCCAGGCAGCGGCGCCGGGTCGGCCCGATGCTGCCGATCGGCATGCCCAGCAGCTCGGACACCTCGGTGTAGCGCAGCGGCGGCTCGGCCAGCAGCACGCCCAGCAGCTCCCGGCAGCGGCCGGTGGTGTTCTCGAACGCGTGCCACAGCGCGGTGTCCCGCTCGGCGGTGACCAGCCGGTGGGACACGTCCGGGGCGCCGTCGGGCGTCAGGTCGAGCAGCTCCGGCTCGCGGGCCGTCTCGCGCCCTTCCCGGCGGATCACCCGCAGGCACTCACGCCGGGCGGTGGTGGCGAGCCACGCACCGACCCGGTCGGGCTCACGCAGCCGCGGCAGCTGCTCGACCAGGCGCAGCCACGTCGTCTGGAACACGTCGGCGGCGTCGTCCCCCCGCAGGCGGTGCCCCCGTGCCACCACCCACACCAGGTTGCCGAACCGCTCGACGAGCCCGTTCCACGCGGCCTGGTCGCCCGCCGCGGCGGACCGGACCAGCGCGGCGACGTCGATCGCCGGGGAGCCGGTCATGCGGCGTCCCGGCAGGGGCGAGCCGCGCACCTGGGGGCGCGGTTCGGTGAGCAGCACGAAGGACAGAGCACGACGGACACCGCCTGATACACCTCGGCTCTCATGCGCCGACGCAGAGGAACGCGGCGCCGGTGGCGGCTTCGGCGTCGGACCCGGTGCGGGCCCGGGCCAGGGCGGTGGCGAGAGCCGCGGGAGCGCCGGCTCCGGCCAGCAGCTCGCGGTGCAGGTCGACCATCAGCGGCGCGGTCTCCGCGTCGGGCACCTGCAGCACGGGCGCGACCACCGAGCGCACGCCCATCGACAGCAGGGTCGCGGCGAGGCCGAGCAGCTCACCGCCGGCCAGGACGGCGGCGGCTCCGGTCTCGCAGGCCGACAGCACGGCGACCTCGGGCGGGTGCTGCAGCCGCTCCAGGTCGTAGCCGGTGAGCGGCCCGTCGGCGAGGTCGACGGCGGAGAACTGCGGGTTGTCGCCACGGAACCGCCCGTGCGCGGCGAGGTGCACCACCCGCGCCCCGGACGCCGCGGTGAGCACGTCGGCCACCCGGGCGTCGTCACCGGTGAGCACCCGGGCACCGGGGTGCAGGTCGGCCAGCGCCTTCACCTCGGGCTCGGCGTGCGCGAGCCCCGGCCCGGCGGCGAGCACCACCGGCCCGCGGCCGGCCGGTACCGACCGGGCGCGTCGCCACAGGGTGGCCGACGGCGACACCGAGAAGGGGCGCCCCGCGCAGTTCGGCAACACTCCCCACGGCAGCGCGTGCAGCTGCTCGGTCGGGACGACGACCAGGTCGCGGTCGCCGAGGTCGGCGGCCAGCGGCGCGAGCAGCTGGGCGTCGAGCCGGGCGGCGGCGGTCTCCAGCCGGCGCCGCAGCCCCGGTGCGGGGTCGACGCCGGGTGCGGCCATGCGGCGCAGCGCGTGGAAGAGGTGGTGCAGCTCCCGGGTCACCGTCGCGGTCTCGCCGAGCCGGTGCAGCCGGAACCGCCCGCCGGCGGCGACCACCGCGATGAGCCGACCCTCGCACTCGGCGAACTCGACCAGTGCCCGGTCGCCCAGCGCGGTGTGCAGCTGGCCGGCGTCCAGGTCGGGCCGGACGCCGCGGCCGTCGCCGCTGGTGTGCCGCACGGCCTGGCGGATCCGTTCCTCCAGCCGGGCTTGCCGGCGGGCCAGCTCGGGAGCGGCGCGGCCCTCGGTCGCGGTGTCCTGGCGTTCCCGGACGACGGTGCGCAGCTCGGCCAGCGCCTGCTCGGTGTCCTCGTCGTCGGGCGGGTGCACCGGCGGGTGCAGGAGGGCGGCGGCCCGGGTGCGTTCGGCCCAGCGCCACACGAGTTCGGGGCGGTCGCCGTCGAGGGCCAGCCGGAGCCCGGTGCCGGCGAGCTCGGCGACGTGCGCGGACGCGGCGGCCCGGAGGTCGGTGGCGCCGAGGGTGGCGCGGTGGTCGTCGGCCAGGTCGAGGCCGCGGGCGACGGCGCGCAGCGCACCAGCTCGGTCTCCCCGGCCTCGGCGCAGCAGGGCCTCGGCGTGCCAGCCCAGCTGGCGGCGCCAGACCGTGCCCGACCGGCGCGATCGGCTGACCGGTTCCAGGTGCTGCTCGGCCCGGGCACGGGTGGTCGCTCGCTGGCCTGCACGGAGCCGGGCTTGGAGGGCGGCCTCCGGCCAGCCGGCGCGTTCCAGCCGGTCGGCCGCGCGGCGGTAGCCGGCCTCGGTCACCGACGTCGGGTCCTGCGCGGCGCAGGCCAGGACGACGGTCCAGTGCGCCAGGGCGGCCCAGCCGGTGCGGCGCTGCCGGGTGAGTGCCCGGGCGGCCTGGTCGGCGAGGGCCTGCGCGGCGGCCGGGTCCCCGCACGCCAGCGCGGCCTGGCCGAGGCGCAGTCGCGCCTCGGCCAGCTCGGCCGGCTCACGGCGGGCGGTGGCTGCGTCGACGGCGCGCTGGGCGGCGTCGCGGGCCTCGGCCGTGAGACCGGCCGCAAGCAGCAGCTCGCACCGGTCGCGCCAGAGTTCTGGAGGCACCTGGCGGTGCCGCTCGTAGCCTCGCTCCGCCTCGTCGTAGCGGCTCAGCGCCACTGGTACCTGTCCTCGGAGTGCAGCCACATAGCCGAGGTTGTGCTGGACGATGACCTGGAACATGCCGGCATCTGGTCCGCCCGCCAAAGACTGGGCTTCCAACAGGTCTCGCTCGGCAGCCCGCGGACGCCCCAACAAGAGATGAACGACGGCCCTGTTGCCGAGGAGTACCGCAAGATCCTGCGGCTCGTTCCACCCCCTCATCAACGGGAGTGCGCTCGCATACGTCTCCAGGGCGGCGTCCCAGCGCCCCAAGGCCTCCAAGACCATGGCCCGATCGCGGAGAAGTGCCCCTGCGTCAGGGTGGGCCTCGTCAACCCTGGGCATTCGTTCGAGCTCACGAGACGCTGCCCTCGCACGTCCACACCGTGCATGCACGTAGGCGAGTTCACACCGGGCCCGGGCAACAGCCGAGAAGTCCATCGCCCGCTCGCCGTACCGAACTGCACGGGAGAGGTGACCCACTGCAGCGGTGCTGTCGGCGAGGTGTCCAGCGGTCAGCGCCAAAGCTCGCTCGCAAGCCGAGGCGCTGCCCCAGTCTTTGGCCGCTCGGGCTGCAGCGAGCCCCCGCATTGCGACCCCACGAGCAGCCGCCGGGTCGGACAAGTACGTACGCAGAGCCTCATCGGCGAGGTCACGCGCTGTGGACATGGCCCCTCCCAGCTGACGTCCGACCGAGCCTAGGCGGTCCAAGTCCGCAGGTCACCGATGTATCAGCGCAGTTCTGCCGCGCTCTTGTCCCCCGGCGCGTGCGTTGCCTGACGCCGCGCTGCAGGTCGCTGGATGACCGGCGCGCCGGTCACCCAGCCTCACCGTTCCCATGGTGGCCGCTGACCAGTGGGACGGTGCGATCAAAGCCCCGCCCGCCATCCCCATGGAGGATCACGTGCCCGCTGCTCTCGTCATCGATCGTTCGGTCCCGCGCGTCCGGGAGGTGCTCGGCCGCTCGGATGGATGGTCCCGGGTCGCCTCCCGCCTCCGCCGCATCCAGCTGCCCGATCCGGAGTTCGCTGACGTCCGCCGCCGCTGTGCGGGAGTGGACGAAGACCGGTTGATGTCCGTGCGCGTCACCGGCCAGCCGATGCGCTTCCACGGTGATGCCGCGCCCCTGCCCACGCTCGCGGCGCTCCGCGACCGGCGTGACCAGCCCGGCGGGAACTGGACAGGTGAAGGGGTGCTGGTCGGCTCGGTAGACACCGGTGTGCAGCAGCACCTGTGGCTCTCCGGCGGCTACCTGTCTGCCCCCGCTGACTTCGAGGCACCCACCGGCCAGGCCCCGGGCCTGCAGGTCGGCCACGGCACGTTCATCACCGGGCTGGTGCTGCAGCAGGCCCCGGCCGCCGGGGTCTGGGTGGAGAAGGCGCTGGCCGCCGACGGGCAGGCGCTGTCCAGCGTGGTCGCCGACGCCGCCATGCAGCTGGCCCGCCGCGGCGTGCACGTGCTGAACCTGTCGCTGGGCTGCTTCGCCGACGACCCGAACGCGCGCGAGGTGATGCAGCAGCTGGTCGACGACCTGCACGAGGTCAACCCCGAGCTCGTCATCGTCACCGCGGCCGGCAACCTCGGTGGTCTGGGTGAGCCCCAGACCCCGCAGGACTTCTGGCCGGCGGCCCTCGACGACGTCGTCGCGGTCGGCGCCGTCGACTCCCCCACCTCGACCGGCTGGTCGGCGTGGAGCAACCGGGGGCCGTGGGTCGACCTGGCCGCCCCGGGGCACGAGCTGCTGAGCACGTTCGTCGAGGGCACGCTCACCGACGCCGACGGGACGGCCCAGACCTACACCGGCTGGGCGCGCTGGTCCGGCACCTCGTTCGCCGCCGCCGTGGTGGCCGGGGCGATCGCCCGGCTGATGACCGGCCGCCGGCCGATCACCGCCCGGGAGGCCGTCGCGGCGCTGCGCAGCGGCGCCTACGGCACCGGCTGGACAGCGCCGGAGGAGGGCGTGCCCGCCGTCCCGGTCGTGCGTTTGGCCACCTGGGAAGAGCAGCAGGCCGCCCCGTCCGACGCCACGATCACCTGATCGCGATCTCCGCACGTCCGTGGGTATCAGCGGCCGACGAGCGGGCTCTGTCCCGGTGACGCAGCCCTGACCCCGCTGCGTCGACCTGCGACGGCTGACGGGACCCACACCACGGGGGTGGGTCCCGTCAGTCGTCGGTCGGCCAGGGGCGCTCGTCGCTGATGCCCAGGTCGACGTCGCAGGTGCGGTCGGGGTCGACGTCCTGCGGGCGGAAGAAGACCGTGGAGGCGGTGACGTCGTCGCCGAAGGCCTCCGGCGCCTGCGCCTCGGCGGCGGTGGCCGGATCGGTGAGGACGGCGGTGTCCTGCGGGGTGATCTGGAACCGCATGATCCGGGTGAACTGGCAGGCCTCGGAGACGAAGCCGATGGAGAAGCTGATCGGCGGCCGGTCCTCACCACGGACGATGTTGTCCAGGCCGCCGGCGCCGGTGGAGCCCTCGATCAGGTTGATCGCCCCGTCGCCGTCCTGCAGCTCGTCGCTGGCGTTCTGCTGGTGTGTGTGGCCGGAGACGGTCAGCCGCACGTCGTTCTCCAGGACCTCGCGGACCTCCTCCGCGGCGACCGGCTCGTGGACGGCGAACACGTCGATCGGCGTCGTGTCGATGGCCTCGTCGGTACGGGTGGCGGTGGGTTCGCCGGACCCGTCGGCCGGCTGGCCGCCGTCCGCGGGTGCGATGCCGTCCCCGGCCGGTGCGGTGGTCGGACCGGTGGCCGTGGCGGCCACCGCCGTCGGGTCGTCGACCTCGAGAGCCTCCTGGACGGCGCGCCGCTGCAGGGGCTCGACGACCGATGCGGCGTCCGCGCCGTACTCACCGGGGCCGCCGTAGACGCGGGGGTCGGGGAGGCCGGCGATGGTCAGCCCAAAGGCGTCGACGAGGCCGGCGGAGACGTCGAAGCCGTCGCCGGTGGCGGTCTTGCTCCCGAGCACGGTGACGCCGGGGATGGTCCGCATCACCCGCTCGGTGTCCGGGGAGTCGTGGTTGCCGGCGATCCAGAGCATCGGCGTCTCGGCGGTGACCGCCCGCAGCGCGTCGAGGTAGCCGGGGGTCAGCTCGAACGCGGGGCCGAAGGCGCCCTCGTCGCCGGTGTTGATGATCAGGTCGATGTCGTAGGTGGCGGCGTACTGGGCGACCAGCGGGTAGTTGGCCGCCAGGTGCATGTCGGAGATGTACATGATCTGCAGCGCGGGCTGCGGAGTCTGGTCGTCCTCGACCTGCGACTGCAGCTCGGCCTGGATGCCGACCACCGAGCCGAGGACGTCGAGGGCCTTGGACCGCTGCGTGTAGTACTGGCTGAGCTGCTCAGGGAAGAGCTGCGCGGCGGCCAGCGAGCCGGTCAGGCGTGACTCCCGCACCCAGTCGGGGTTGTAGCTGACGACGCCGAACACCGAGACGGCGGCGAGGGCCAGGCCAGCGGCACCCAGCTGCTTGGCCCGGTGCCGCAGCTCGGACGGTCGGCGGGGCCGGCCGCGCAGGTACCGGACGGACATGTTGACGGCGGCGGCGGCGGCCAGGCCGAACGCGATGCCGATCAGGGCCTCCCCGACCAGCCAGATGGCGATCTGGGGCACCTGGGCGGCGAAGTCGGCCTGCAGCCGTTCGACGAAGGCCGGCAGGTCACCTTCGGCGGCGCGCGTGATCTGGAGGATGTCGACGTCTTCCGGGGAGATGTGCACGCCGATGGGCAGGGCGACGAAGTCGGGGAACTCCCAGTTGCCCAGGGTGGTGTCGGCCGACAGGACCGGGCGGTTGAACAGGCTGCCCTGCACCTCGAACGGGATGCCCTGGACGGTGGCGTGGTACGGGAAGGCCTGCAGTGCGGCCGCCGCCCCGAGCAGCGGGAGCGCGATCCGGAGCACCCAGCGCATGACGAGCTCGAGGACGCGGGCGGCGACGTGCCTGGCCCGCCGGGCGAGCTGCCGGGCGTTCTCCCCCCTGGTCGGGGGGAAGGGCAACGGGGGCTGGTCGCCGAGATCGGCCTGTCGAGACATCGCGATCATTCTCCGTGCCCGGGCGACGTTTCGCCGCGATCACGCCGGGACGTGACTGAACCGATGCGCGTGCTCGGGTCGAACGCGGTGGGACGCCTCGTCCCCCTGTTCCCGGAGCGGGGCGTTCCCCTGCTTGTCCACAGATCGGGTGACGACGGCGGCGGTCGGGCCACGGAGCTGCGTAGTCTCCCGGCAACTGTGCGCAGGCACTCGGGAGGACGACGGATGCGGCGGGTTCGACTGGCGGCGGCGCTGACCATCGGCGCGGCGGTGCTCGCCGGCTGCTCGAGCGAGCAGCAGGCCAACGAGACCCTGCCGTCGACGAGCGCGACCGCTGCCGAGTCGAGCGAGGCCCTGCCGCCACTCGGACCGCCGGACCTCCCGATGCCGGACGAGGCCCGGGAGATGACGCCCGAGGGTGCCGAGTCCTTCATTCGGTACTACATGGAGGTCTACAACGCCGCTCAAGAGTCCATGGATCCCACATACATGGATGAACTGAGCCAGGGATGCGCCCTGTGCGACGGCATCATCGCCAATCTGACCGAGGACTCCGCAGCCGGTTATCGGTATGTCGGGGGCCAAGTGGAAGTAACGTCTGTGGGCGCGGCCCCAGTCTCTGAACGAAGCGCTGAGCTGGTCTTTTCGATGACCCAGGCGAGACTACGAGTCGAATCACCCGGCGGCGACGAGTTGGCCGAGCTAAGCGCTCCAGCGGCCGAACTTCAGTGCGGGGCAGTTCTTGACTGGTCCTCAGTGAACGAGTCCTGGGTACTGGGACAGTGGGACGTCAACTGAGGGCGGTAGTGGCGGTCTTGCTCGCCACCGTCACACTTGGTATCGCCACACCCGCCTTCGCGGCTTCCTGCCGTTCTGCAGCCTGCGTCGATACAGAGTTGACGGATGGAAATGCGTCGATAACTGCGGAGCAGGTTTCTGGCCCAACATCAGGCGTATATACGGCCACCAACGCGAGCACAGCAGGGCCGCAACTTTTCCGCTGGCGACTGCAAACGCCATGCCAGATTGATGATGCGATTCAGGGCAGCTGCACTCCCGGACGAGTTGAGTGCCCAACCATTGACGGCCGCGTGATCAACTACTTGGTCATCCAGCGGCAGCGCATCGTTCAGGCAGACGGCGCCCCCGTGGAGGGCCTGCCCCCTGAGGCCGACGACGCGGTAGGAAGTGGATACGGCCCTTGGGGTACGACTGCTACCGCGTGCGTTGACGTGACGGACCTGAACCCGCCGCCGTCGCCGGCCGAGGTGTTCCGCTACTTCCAGACCCTGCCGCTGCCTGAGCTGGAGACCCGCCAGCAACCACCGGGCAACGCGCTTACCGGCCTCCCGGTGATCTTCTACACCGACAGTCCGTCGACCCAGACCTTCACCGTCGACATCCGCGGCTTCGACGTCGTCATCACAGCGACCGCCACCGGCTACACCTGGCACACCGGCGATGGCACCACCCTGACCACCGACCACCCGGGCGCCCCGTATCCCGACCACTCGATCACCCACGAGTACGGCTCGGGCACCTACACCGCCAGCCTCACCACCACCTGGGGCGGCACCTTCTCCGTCGACGGCGGTGTCCAGGCCGACGTCCCCGGCACCACCACCACCGACGGCCCGCCGGTCAGCTTCACCGTGCTCCAGGCCCGCCCGGTCCTCACGAACCCCTACGACTAGAGGGGTGGGGGGGGGGGGGGGGGGGGGGGGGGGGGGGGGGGGGGGGGGGGGGGGGGGGGGGGGGGGGGGGGGGGGGGGGGCCGGCGCCCCCGCGGCCGCGCGGCCGCGAGGCGCCGGCGCCCGCGA
>NZ_JBJHAH010000013.1:0-124299 GCF_054050915.1 Modestobacter sp. SYSU DS0875
CCCCCCCCCCCCCCCCCCCCCCCCCCCCCCCCCCCCCCCCCCCCCCCCCCCCCCCCCCCCCCCCCCCCCCCCCCCCCCCCCCCCCCCCCACGACTGTGCTGGGGGTGACCCCTGGTGGCGCGTCCGCCCGGATCAGCCGGGCAGGGTGCCCAGCCAGTCGACGACGGCGGTGGCGACCGCCGCGGGGTCCTTCTTCAGGCCGTGGTCGCCGGGGACGGCCTGAACCCGGCCGGGCAGCACCGCCTCGACCTCGGTCGGCCGGCCGAAGGCGTCGGTCTCCCCCTGCACGACCAGCAGCGGGGCGCCGACCCCCAGCAGCTCGGCCGCGCGGCTCTTCTCCGGCTTGCCCGGCGGGTGCAGCGGGAAGGCCAGCCCGAGCACGCCCGCGGCGTCGAGCGCCCCGGCGGTGCGGCAGGCGACCCGGGCGCCGGCGCTGCGGCCGCCGAGCACCAGCGGGCCGGTCAGCGCGCCGTCGTCCCGCAGGTGGGCGAGCGCCGCCGTCCAGCCCTCGTCCAGCCGTGCGGGGGCGGGCGCGATCCGCTTGCCGGCCACCACCCACGGCTGGTCGATCCGCAGCACCCGCCAACCGGCTGCGCAGGCCGCGGCCGAGACGGCCAGCAGGTCGGCGGTGCCGCTGCCGGCGCCGGCACCGTGGCCGAGCGCGAGGGTCCCGCGCACGTCACCGGCGGGGTCGTCGCGGTGCACCCGGGCCGGGCCGAGCGGGGTGGGGACGTCGTGGGCCGTCACGCCGGGGGGAGGGCGAGCAGGGCGTCGACCACCTCGGGCAGTGAACGCCCCTGCACGTGCGGCGGGTCGTACACCGCGGCGGGCACCTGCTCGGTGCGGGCCACCCAGCCGGTGGTCAGCCCGGCCCGGGCCGCGCCCAGCACGTCCCAGGAGTGGGCGGCCACCAGTGCCATCCGCTCCGGGGCCACGTCGCAGACCCCGGCGGCCCACAGGTAGGCCTCCCGGTTCGGCTTCCACGCCCGGATCGACTCGGTGGTGAGCGTCCGCTCGACCAGTGGCGTCACCCCGCCGCGGGACAGCCCTGCCTCGGCGACGCCGGGGGAGCCGTGGCTGAGCGTCACCGCCCGCACCCCGCCCTCGGCCAGCCGGCGGAGCGCCGGCTCGACGTCCGGGTGCGGGGCGAGCTCCATGAACGCGTCGGCGACCGCGGAGCACTCGGCCGCCGGCAGACCGGTGACCTGTGCCAGGGAGGTCTCGAACGCGTCGCGGAACCGGCACCACGTGCCCACGGCCGCAGCCGCGAAGCCGGTGACCAGGGTCCGGGCGAACACCGTGCTCAGCAGGTGGTCGGGCTGCCCGCGTTCGACCAGGGCGGCCTGCACGGGCGCGAGGTCCAGCAGGGTCTCGTTGACGTCGAAGGCGACGACGTCCGGCCGGGTGCGGGGTCCGGTCACGGCTGGTCCATCCGGTCGAGGGGCAGGTGGGTGCCGGCGTCCGGCGGCCGCCGGTACTGGCCGGTCACCTTCTTGTAGACGAACCAGCCCACCGCGATGACGGCCGCGGCCACCACCGCGTAGTCCAGGTACTGCAGGTTGGCCTGCACGAAGTCGCCGGCCGCCACGCCCAGCCCGATCAGCAGGCAGTTCCACAGCAGGCTGCCCGCGGCGGTGAGCAGCAGGAACTGCCAGAAGCGCATCCTCACCACGCCGGCCGGCACCGAGACGAAACTGCGCACGATCGGCACCATCCGGCCGAAGAACACCGCGCCCCGCCCGTGCCGGTCGAACCACTCGAAGGCCCGGTCGACGTCGGAGGTCTCCACCAGCGGCAGCCGGTCGAGGAAGGCGTGCGACCGGCGGGGGCCCAGCAGGCGGCCCACCCAGTACAGGGCCGTGGCGCCCAGCACCGACCCGATCGTGGCCCAGATGATCACCGGCACGACGGACATCCGGCCGTCGTTGATCAGCACCCCGGCGGCGCCGAGCACCGCCTCGCTGGGGATCGGCGGGACGACCGTCTCGATCAGGATGGTCAGGCCGACGCCCACCGCCCCCAGCTTCTCGATCAGGTCGAGCAGGAAGCCGGTGATGCCACCCTCGTCGGAGGTGGCGGCCAGCACCTCGGCGGACCGGGCGAGGGGGTGCATGGCGTCACGGTATCCGGGTCACCTGGGCGCCCGCCCTGCCTCGCGGGCGCAGCCCGGCTAGGTTCGGGTCTCATGCTGCAGCGTTTCACCGCCCGGGCCGTCGTCGTCGGCGACCGGGTCGGCACCGTCGTCCCCGACGCCGTGCTGGACGTGGAGGACGGGCTCATCCGCTGGGTGGGCGGTGCCGCCGACGCGCCGGAGGCGCCGGACGCCGAGGTGACCGCGCTGCCCGGCGTCCTCACCCCGGGCATGGTGAACACCCACTCGCACGCGCCGATGGTGCTGTTCCGCGGGCAGGGCGAGGGGCTGCCGCTGGACCGCTGGCTGCGCGAGGTGATGTGGCCGCGGGAGGCGCAGCTGACCCCGGAGGACGTCGAGGTGGCGATGGCCGCCGCGTCGGCGGAGATGCTGCGCCACGGCGTGACCACCAGCGTGGAGATGTACTTCCACCCCGACCGGATGGCCGCCGCCGTGCGGCGCATCGGAGCGCGCGGGGTGATCACCCACCCGCTGATCGGACTGCCGGGGTTCGGCACGTTCGACGAGCAGCTGGCCCGGGCGGCTGCGTCGGCCGGCACCGGCGACGAGCAGGTCGAGTGGGGCATCGGCCCGCACTCGGCCTACACGGTGCCGTTGCCGGTGCT
Organism: Modestobacter sp. SYSU DS0875; assembly: GCF_054050915.1. NCBI lineage: Bacteria > Bacillati > Actinomycetota > Actinomycetes > Geodermatophilales > Geodermatophilaceae > Modestobacter > Modestobacter sp. SYSU DS0875. The sequence continues at coordinate 2,758 of NZ_JBJHAH010000013.1, forward strand.
CACCCGGGCGGCCGAGGTGGCCCGCGAGCACGGCATGCTGCTCACCACGCACGTCGCGGAGACCACGACCGAGGGCGCCGAGCTGCTGGCGCAGCACGGCCTGAGCGTGCCGCAGCTGCTGGCCAGCCACGACGTGCTCGGCGGCCGGGTGCTGGCCGCGCACTGCGTGCACCTGGACGACGGCGACCTGGAGCTGTGGCGCGAGTACGACGTCGCGGTGGCGCACTGCCCGGGCAGCAACACCAAGCTGGCCAGCGGCACCGCCCGGCTGCGGGACATGCTCGACCTGGGCATCCGGGTCGGCATGGGCACCGACGGGCCGGCGTCCAACGACAACCTGGACCTGTTCGAGGACCTGCGGCTGGCCGCCCAGCTGGCCCGGCTGCGCGAGCGGGACGCCACGGCCCTCACCGCGCCGGAGGCGTTCTGGCTGGCCACCGGTGCGGCGGCCACGGCGATCGGCCGCGAGGACCTCGGTCAGCTGACCGCCGGGCGGCGGGCGGACCTGGTGCACGTCGACACCGAGGACATCGCGTTCGTCCCGGTCGGCGAGGCCACCGACCTGCTGACCCACCTCGTCTGGGCGGCCGGCTCCCGGCACGTCCGCGACACCTGGGTCGCCGGCCGGCAGGTCGTCCGCGACGGGGTGTCGACGACGGTCGACGAGGCGGAGCTGCGCGCCGACGTGCAGACCCGGGCGATGCGGCTCGCCGGCCGCTGACCGGGGCGGTCACTCCTCCGCGGAGAAGCGGTACCGGACGTCGTCGAACGAGTCGGTCGGGAACGCGTACACGAACCGCAGCGGCCGCGAGCCGGTGTTGCGGATGCCGTGCTCGGTGTCGCCGGGGATGAACACCGCCGAACCGGCCGTCACCGGGTGCTCCACCCCGTCGAGGCTGACGATGCCGCTGCCCTCGACGACGTGGTAGACCTCCGTGGCGCTGTGCCGGTGCAGGCCCAGCCAACCGTCGGGGGTGAGCTCGGTCAGGCCGGTGTAGAGCGCGGCGGTCGGCGTCCGGTCCTGGCTGAACAGCACCCGGAAGGACACCTTGCCGCGCACCGGGTCGTCCCAGGTCTCGGCCTCGACCTCGGCGCTGTCGCGGATCAGGGGTTCCACGGCAGCCCCGTGCCCCCAGCGCGGATGCCGTACACGCGAACCCGGTCACGGCCGTGCCGGTCAGCCGCGGCGCGGCAGACGGCGTCAGCGGGCGTCGGCCGCCGGGGTGATCCGTCCAGCCCCGCGGGTCATCCCGGGGAGGGCGTCGTCGACGGGAGTCGCCGATCTCTCACGCGTCGTCGCACCGTCCCGTGGTGGGCCGGGGGAAGCTCTCGGGGATGACGGACGCGTTCCCGGGCGACCTGTTCCCCGCCGGGCTGACCCTCGAGGTGCTCGCGCTCGTGCTGGTCGCCGCGCTGGCAGCCGGGTGGATCGACGCCGTCGTCGGTGGCGGCGGCCTCCTGCAGTTGCCCGCGTTGTTGCTGATCCCGGGGATGAGCCCGGTCCAGGCCCTCGCGACGAACAAGCTGGCCTCGATCTTCGGCACCACGACGAGCGCCGTCACCTACCACCGCCGGGTGCACCCCGATCTCCGGACCGCCCTCCCGATGGCCGGGGTGGCCCTGGTGTGCAGCTTCGCGGGGGCGTCCGTGGCCGCCGCGCTGCCGGCCAGTGTGTTCAAACCGGTCATCGTCGTCGCGCTCATCGCGATCGCGGCGTTCACCGTGCTGCGGCCCTCCCTCGGGGAGGTGACCGCGTTGCGCCACAGCGGGCGTCGTCACCACGGCGTCGCCGCGGTGACGGGCGCCGGGATCGGCTTCTACGACGGCATCCTCGGGCCGGGCACCGGGTCGTTCCTCGTGTTCGCCCTGGTGTCGCTGCTGGGGTACGACTTCCTCAACGCCAGCGCCAAGGCCAAGATCGTGAACGTCGCCACCAACCTGGGGGCGCTGCTCTTCTTCGTCCCCTACGGTGCAGTCCTCTGGGGTCTGGGGCTCCTCCTCGCCGCGGCCAACACGTGCGGGGCCTACCTGGGTGCGCGGACGGCGACCGCCCGGGGCAGCCGCTTCATCCGGGTGGTCTTCCTGGTCGTCGTCACCGCGTTGATCGGCCGGGTCGGCTGGGACGTCTGGACGGAGAACGTGCGCCCTCTCCTGCGGTGACGTGTCGGTGGCCGGCCGGGTGCACCTAGGCGCGCAGCGAGATCGTCTGGCCGCGGCCCACGGTGCGGATCTCGCCCGGTGCCCGGCGGCGGGCCACCTCGGCGACGAAGTCGCCCAGCGGGCTGGCGAACACCCCGTAGTCGTCGAAGTGCACCGGCACCGTCACCGGCGGCTGCAGCAGCTCGACCAGGTCGGCGCCCTGCTGCGCGTCCATGGTCACCGTGATGCCGGCGATCCTGGTGCCGCCCAGGTGCGGGATCAGCACGTCCAGCGGGCCGCAGCGCTGCAGCACCTCGCCCAGGGTCGGGCGGTAGAGGGTGTCGCCGCTGACGTAGCCGCGCCAGGTCACCTCCCCGCCGCGCACCAGCTCCAGCACGCTGCCCATCACCTCCGGCAGCAGCCGGGCGAGCGGGCCCGGCCCGTGCACCCCCGGCACCGAGGTGATCCGCAGGACGTCGTCGCCGGAGCCGATCTCGTGGGTCTGCCACGGCCGCAGGTCGGAGGTCTGGGCGAAGCCGCGCTTGCCCAGGCAGCGCGCCGCCTCCGGGGTGGTGACCACCGGGGTCTCCTTCGGCAGCGCCCGGGTGGCGATCCGGTCCCAGTGGTCGCCGTGCATGTGGGACAGCAGGATCGCGTCCAGCGCCGGGAGCTGGGCCGGCACCAGCGCCGGGTCGGTGAGCCGCTTGCTGCGCAGGCCGTACCCCAGGTGCGCCCGCTGGCCGCGGTGCAGGAAGTTCGGGTCGGTGAGCAGCGTGAACGGGCCCAGCCGCAGCAGCGTCGTCGCGGTGCCGCCGAAGGTGAGCGTGACGTCGTCTGCCGGCGCGGTCATGCCCGACCGGCTACCCGGCGGGACCTTCGTCGATGCCTGGTAGACACAGGTGCGTGGCACAACACCGCTCGGTGGACGAGTCGTTCCTCGCCCTCCCGCTGTCCGCCCTCGCCGATGCCGCGCTGACCCGCGCGGTCGACCTGGGGTGCGAGCACGCCGACCTGCGGGTCGAGCGGGTCCGCACCCAGTCCGTCCGGCTGCGCGACGCCCGGCTGGAGTCGCTCGCCGACGGCGAGGACCTGGGCCTCGCCGTCCGGGTCGTGTACGAGGGCACCTGGGGCTTCGCCGCCGGCGTGGTGCTCACCGCGGCCGAGGCGGTGCGGCTCGCCGAGCAGGCGGTCGCCGTCGCCCAGGTCTCCGCCGCGATCAACACCGACCGGGTGGAGCTGGCCCCGGAGCCGGCGTACGACGGTGAGTGGGTGTCGGCCTACGAGGTCGACCCGTTCGCCGTGCCGGACGCGGAGAAGACCGCGCTGATGACCGAGCTGTCCGGGCAGCTGCTGGCCGGCGACGGCGTCGAGCACGTGCAGAGCAGCGTGCTGCAGGTCAAGGAGCAGAAGTTCTACGCCGACACGGCCGGCACCCGCACCCGCCAGCAGCGGGTGCGGATCGAGCCGGAGTTCACCGCGCTCACCGTCGACCGGGCCACCGGGGCGTTCGAGTCGATGCGCACCCTGGCCCCGCCGGTGGGCCGCGGCTGGGAGTACCTCACCGGCGGCTCCTGGGACTGGCGCGGTGAGCTCGCCGAGATCCCCGAGCTGCTGCGGGAGAAGACGAAGGCGCCCTCGGTCGAGGCCGGCCGCTACGACCTCGTCGTCGACCCGACGAACCTGTGGCTGACCATCCACGAGTCGATCGGCCACGCCACCGAGCTCGACCGTGCGCTGGGCTACGAGGCCGCCTACGCCGGCACCTCCTTCGCCACGCCCGACTTGCTGGGCAGCCTGCAGTACGGCTCGCCGCTGATGAACGTCACCGGCGACCGCACCGCCGAGCACGGGCTGTCCACCGTCGGCTGGGACGACGAGGGCGTCGCCGGCCAGCAGTGGGACCTCGTCCGGGACGGCGTGCTCGTCGGCTACCAGGTCGACCGCAACATGGCCCGGCTGCGTGGGATGGACCGCTCGAACGGCTGTGCCTTCGCCGACTCCGCCGCGCACGTGCCGGTGCAGCGGATGGCCAACGTCTCGCTGCAGCCCGACCCGGCCGGCCCCGCCACCGAGGAGCTCATCGCCGGCGTCGAGCGCGGCATCTACGTCGTCGGCGACAAGAGCTGGTCGATCGACATGCAGCGCTACAACTTCCAGTTCACCGGGCAGCGGTTCTACCGGATCGAGCACGGCCGGCTCGCCGGCCAGCTGCGCGACGTCGCCTACCAGGCGACGACGACGGACTTCTGGGGCTCGATGAGCGTCGTCGGCGGCCCGCAGACCTATCAGCTGGGGGGCGCCCTCAACTGCGGCAAGGCCCAGCCCGGCCAGACCGCGGCGGTCAGCCACGGCTGCCCGGTCGCGCTGTTCGAGAACACCACGATCCTCAACACCGCACAGGAGTCCGGCCGATGAGCCAGCTCGCCCCCCAGGAGATCGTCGAGCAGGCGCTGGCGGCCTCCACCGTTGACGGGCAGGTCACCTATGTGGTGGAGAGCTCGGAGGCCAACCTCCGGTGGGCCTCCAACAGCCTCACCACCAACGGGGCGATGCGGTCCCGCCAGGTCGTCGTCATCAGCTTCGTCGACGGCGGCGCCGGGATGGCGGTGGGCACGGTCGCCCGAACCGGCACCCCGGACGTCGCCGAGCTGGTCGCGATGAGCGAGCAGGCCGCCCGGGACGCCGGCCCGGCCGAGGACGCGATGCCGCTGGTCACCGAGGTGCCGCCCGGGGCCGGCGACTGGGACGCCCCGCCGGCGGAGACCTCGATCGGCGTGTTCGGCGAGTTCGCCCCCGCGCTGGGCGAGGCGTTCGCCGAGGCCCGCGGCCGGGACGAGCTGCTGTTCGGCTTCGCCGAGCACTCGATGTCCACCACCTACCTGGGCACCTCGACCGGGCTGCGGCTGCGGCACGACCAGCCCACCGGCCGGGTCGAGCTCAACGGCAAGGACGGCGACTTCGGCCGGTCGGTGTGGGCCGGCGTCGGCACCCGTGACTTCACCGACGTCTCGGTCGCGGCGCTGGCCGCCCAGGTGCAGCAGAAGATGGCCTGGTCGCAGCGGCGGGTCGAGCTCCCGGCCGGCCGGTACGAGACGCTCCTGCCGCCGTCGGCGGTCAGCGACCTGATGATCAACGCCTACTGGACGATGGAGGCGCGGGACGCCGACGAGGGCCGCAGCGTCTACGCCCGTGCCGGCGGGGGCAACCGGATCGGTGACCGGCTGGCGCAGCTCCCGCTGACCCTGCGCAGCGACCCGAACGCCCCCGGGCTGGAGGCCGCTCCGTTCCAGGTGGTCGGCGGCTCCTCGGGGACGGCGTCGGTCTTCGACAACGGCATGGCGACGCCGGCCGTCGACTGGATCCGCGACGGCGTGCTGACCAACCTGATCCGGCCGCGGTACTGGGCGCTCAAGCAGACCGCCCCGGCGACCGCCGCCGTCGACAACCTCATCCTCACCGACCCGAACGCCACCGCCTCGCAGGCGGAGATGATCGCGGGCACCGAGCGCGGGCTGCTGCTCACCACGCTCTGGTACATCCGCGAGGTTGACCCGCAGACCCTGCTGCTCACCGGGCTGACCCGCGACGGCGTCTTCCTGGTGGAGAACGGGGAGGTCACCGGCGCGGTGAACAACTTCCGGTTCAACGAGTCGCCGGTCGACCTGCTCGCCCGGGCCACCCAGGCGAGCGTGACCGAGCGGACCCTGCCGCGGGAGTGGAACGACTGGTTCACCCGCGCCGCGATGCCGACGCTGCGGGTGCCGGACTTCAACATGAGCTCGGTGTCCCCCGCCAGCTGACGGCGGCTGGCCGCCGTTGTGCGCTGGACGTCGGTTCTCGCGGTCGAGAGTGACGACGAGCGCACAACGGCGACGGCGGGGCTACTGCTCGGGGCCGACCTCGTCGGGGTCGGGGGTCTGGAAGGCGGTGTGCTCGGGCTCGGCGGCCTCCCGCTGCTGCTCGTCGGTCTGCTCGGGAGTGTCCGGCTCCTCGCCGCCGATGCCGAACCCCTCGGCGGTGTCCGGGGCCCCGGCTCCGGGGTCGGCGGCGGGGATCCCCTGGTCGCGGTGCGGCAGGTCGGGCTCGATCGGTGCGCTCATCGACATGGGTGGTCGACTACCCCGCGAGGTGTCCGGAACACCGCCGGGAGGTGACGGACCGGTCAGTCCGCGCCGCGGGCCGGGCGGGCGCGGACGTGCATCCGCTCGCCCTGCGGGCCGAACAGCGCCAGCGCCTCGGCGGGCGAGCTGCTGGTGTTGCCGAACCAGTGCGGGGTGCGGGTGTCGAACTCGACGACCTCACCGGGGCCGAGGGTGAGGTCGTGCTCGGCGAGCTGCAGCCGCAGCTGCCCCGAGAGCACGTACATCCACTCGTAGCCCTCGTGGGTCTGCTGCGTCCGGTCCTCGGTGTGGACGCCCGGCGGGAAGATCATCTTGAACGCCTGCACGCCACCGGGGCGGCGGGTGAGCGGCAGGTGGGTGACGCCGTGCCGCACGATCGGCCGGGCGTGCACCCGCGGGTCCCCGGTGGGCGGGGCGTCGACCAGCTCGTCGAGGGTCACCTGGTGCACCCGGGCCAGCGGCAGCAGCAGCTCCAGGGTGGGCCGCCGGCCACCGGACTCCAGCCGGGACAGCGTGCTCACCGAGATGCCGGTGGCTGCCGACACCTGGGCGAGGGTCACCTGCCGCTGCTGCCGGAGCGCCCGCAGCCGCGGCCCGACCGCGTCGAGCACCTCCTGGGGCAGGGCGCCGTCGTCCGTCACCCCTCCATTGCCGCTCTGGCAAACGGCTTTGTCAAGCAGGGGTGGCCGTCGTCCCAGCGGGGAGTGACGGTCACCACGGAGCCGGTCGTCGAGCAGCACCGCTCTGGCCCACCGCCCGGCAGGCTGGCTACCCTGGGAACCGGGCCGTGACTGGCGCAGACAGGTGGACGACCACCGGGGAGCGGCTCCGAAGCCGTGCCGCGCGCCTGGGCTCCCCGTCGTCCTCCCGGAGGAGAGCCATGACCAGCACCGTCACCCGCGAGACGGCCGCCTTCACCAGCGCCCTCGACGTCATCGCGCAGGTCGAACCGCGGGTCGCCGCGGCCATCGGGCAGGAGCTCACCGACCAGCGCGAGAGCCTCAAGCTCATCGCCAGCGAGAACTACGCCTCCCCGGCCGTGCTGCTGGCCATGGGCAACTGGTTGAGCGACAAGTACGCCGAGGGCACCGTGGGGCGCCGGTTCTACGCCGCCTGCCAGAACGTCGACACGGTGGAGCGGCTCGCCGCCGAGCACGCCCGCGAGCTCTTCGGCGCCGACCACGCCTACGTGCAGCCGCACTCGGGCATCGACGCCAACCTGGTCGCCTTCTGGTCGATCCTGGCCCACCGGGTCGAGACCCCCGCGCTGGCCGAGGCCGGCGTGAAGAACGTCGACGCGATGACCGAGGAGGACTGGGAGCGGCTGCGCCGGTCCTTCGGCACCCAGCGGATGCTGGGCATGTCCCTGGACGCCGGTGGGCACCTCACCCACGGCTTCCGGCCGAACATCTCCGGCAAGATGTTCGAGCAGTCCAGCTACGGCACCGACCCGGAGACCGGGCTGATCGACTACGCCGCGCTGCGCGAGCGGGCCCGCGAGTTCCGCCCGCTGATCCTGCTCGCCGGCTACTCCGCCTACCCGCGCCGGGTGGACTTCGCGAAGATGCGGGAGATCGCCGACGAGGTCGGCGCCACGCTGATGGTCGACATGGCCCACTTCGCCGGCCTGGTCGCCGGCAAGGTGCTCACCGGTGACTTCGACCCGGTGCCGCACGCCGACGTCGTCACCACCACCACGCACAAGTCGCTGCGCGGGCCGCGCGGCGGCATGGTGCTGTGCACCGACGAGTACGCGCCCTCGGTCGACCGCGGCTGCCCGATGGTGCTCGGTGGTCCGCTGCCGCACGTGATGGCGGCCAAGGCGGTCGCGTTCGCCGAGGCCCGTCGCCCGGAGTTCGCCGGCTACGCCCAGCAGATCGTCGACAACGCCCAGGCGCTGGCCGAGGGGCTGCAGAAGCGCGGCGTCCGGCTGGTCACCGACGGCACCGACAACCACCTGGTGCTGATGGACGTGCGGAGCTTCGGGCTGACCGGCCGGCAGGCCGAGTCCGCGCTGCTGGACGCCGGCCTGGTCACCAACCGCAACGCCGTCCCGGCCGACCCGAACGGCCCCTGGTACACCACCGGTGTCCGGCTGGGCACCCCCGCGCTGACCACCCGCGGGCTGCGCGAGGCCGAGCTGGCCGAGGTGGGCGACCTGATCGCCGACGTCCTGGACAACACCCGGCCCGAGGGCGACTCCAAGGTGCGGTACCGGCTCGACGCGACGGTGGCCGAGCGCGTGCGCACCCGGGCCGCCGAGATCGTCGGCGCTCACCCGCTCTACCCCGAGGTCGACCTCACCGGTCGCTGACCGCGCTCGCTGACGGCCGCCTCCCCTCCGGGGGAGGCGGCCGTCAGCGCGTCCGGGGCCCGGTCGCCACCCGGGGGCACGTGGACCGCCACCGGCTGCGGTGACCAGTCGGCGCCGCGGGGACCGGGACGGGTGGGACGAGCGCGACGAGTGGGGCGGGTGCACACCGTGAATCCCCGATTCGGAGGATCCTTCCCGTGAGTCACCGGCTCGAAACCTGAATCCGGTCTACTTTTTCCCTGACGCCGACGACGACCCCCTGCTCCGGCAGGACGGCGAGGGGAGCACAGCCATGACGTACCGACAGAAGCCCTCGATCTTCCAGCTGGGCAAGGTCCACGAGAACGGCCCGTCCGTGATCGTCTCCGGGTGGGGGCTGGGCATGTGCGCCGCCTCCTGCCGCTGCCACCGCAACCCGGCCGACGGGCAGCTCGCCCTCGCCGAGGACCAGGCCGGCGGCAGCCTGGGGCTGCGCAGCTTCACCGACACCGGCGCCTGCGACTGCTGCGAGGCGTGGACCTCCGCCGAGCTCGCCGCGATCCTGCGCGACGTCGCCGTCGTCGAGGCACTCGAGTGCCAGGAGCCGCTGGCCGGCTGAGCACTGCCCGGCCCGATCGACACGAGGCCGCCCGCCGGGGGGAACCGGCGGGCGGCCTCGTGTCGTTCCCGGGGTCGCCTGGTGCGTGGCGGTTCCGCCGGGTGGCCGGGCGGGTAGGCCTGAGCTCATGTGGGGACGAGCAGCAGTACGTGGTGCCCTGGCCGGCCTCGCCGGCGTCGGGGTGATGACGGCGGGGGAGAAGCTGGAGCAACAGCTGACCGGCCGGCCGAACTCCTACGTGCCGGGCCGCACGCTGACCGCGCTGACCACCGGACGCCGGCTGCCCGGGTCGGCCCGCCCGCCGGTGCGCAACCACCTCATGCACTGGGGCACCGGCGCCGCCGTCGGGGCGCTGCGCGGGGTCTGGGCCGCGGCCGGCCTGCGCGGCTGGCGGGCCAGCGCCTGGCACACCTCGGTGCGGCTGGCGGTCGACCAGACGCTGGAGAACACCACCGGCGTCGGGGCTCCGCCGTGGACGTGGAGCCGGCCCGACCAGGTCGTCGACGTCCTGCACAAGGCGGTCTACTCCTTCGCCACCGGCGCCGTCGCGGACCGCCTCGTGCCGTCCGCACGGGGCAGCAGTGGCGTGCGGGGCCTCTGGGACTGACCCGCCGGGCGGACCGATCGTCCCCCGGCGCGCCGTGGGCGACGCGCCGTCCCCACGTCCTTACTTTCCGTTCCTGACGCGCGAGGAACTCGTCGCCCACTTCCCCCGGGCCGCCTCGCGCAGACGGAGGCACGGTGACCCGATCGACCACCCGCCGGTGGACCCGGGGCGCAGCGCTGGCGCTGAGTGCCGGTGCGGCGCTCACGTTCGTCCCCGCGACGGCCTCGGCCGCCCCGGCCACCGCCGAGCAGGCCCGACAGGCGGTCACCGAGACCGGCCAGAAGCTCAGCGCGCTGGACGAGGAGGTGCACCAGGCCACCGCCACGGCCGAGGAGCAGCGGGCCGCCGCCGGTGCCGCTGCGGCGGCCGCCGCCGAGGCGCAGGTGCAGCTCGACGCGCTGGAGCCGCAGCTGCGGGCGATCGCCCAGTCCGGGTACGTGGGCACCACGCGCGGCCGCCTCGCCGCCTTCCTCACCAGCGGCTCGGCCGACGACCTGGTGCAGCAGATGAGCACCCTGGACCAGCTGGCCTCGCACGCCGACGCCGTCGTCGCCGAGGCTGCCGCCGTCCGGACCGCGGCCGAGCAGGCGCAGCAGGCGGCCACCGACGCGGCGGCCGCCGCCGAGCAGGCCGCGGTCGACCTGCAGCGCCGGCACGACGAGCTCGAGAGCGAGATGAGCCGGTACCAGGCGGACTTCGCCCGGCTCTCGGCCGCCGACCAGGTGCGGGTGCAGACGGTGATCGCCGGCCCCGACGTCGTCGCCGCCCCGGCCCCCGCGCCCACCGCGGCCGCCGGCGTGGCGGTGCAGACCGCGCTGGCCCAGGCCGGCGACATGTACCTGCCCGGCGGAAGCGGCCCGGACCGGTTCGACTGCTCCGGCCTCACCCAGTACGCCTACGCCGCCGCCGGCATCTCCCTGCCGCACTCCAGCCGGGCGCAGGCCCAGCTGGGCGTGCCGGTGTCGCGCAGCGAGCTGCAGCCCGGCGACCTGGTCTTCTTCTACACCCCGATCAGCCACGTGGGCATGTACATCGGCAACGGCCAGATGGTGCACGCCAGCGTCACCGGCAAGCCGGTCGCGGTGACCAGCGTGGACAAGGGCGGCTACGTCGGCGCCCGCCGCGTCACCGGCTGAGACACCCCAGTTGGATCAGGTCACCTGATCACTGCGGGCAGGGGCGGCCAGCTGCTGGACGGCGGCGGCGATGCGCTTGGCGCGGGTCTGCGCGGTGGTCGCGGTGTGCACCCGGTGCAGGACGCTGTACCGGTCCTGCCCCGACAGGGACTCGAACGCCGCGGCGGCCGCCGGTGCCTGCGCCAGCGCCGCGGCCAGGTCGTCGGGCACGGTGATGGTGGCCGGCCCGGCGTAGGCGCGGTCCCACCGGCCGTCGGCCCTGGCCGCCTCGACCTGGGCGAGCCCGGCCGGGCGCATCCGCCCCTCGGCGATCAGCCGGGCCACCGTCGCCACGTTCTTCTGCGACCAGATGCTCCGCGGCCGCCGCGGGGTGTAGCGGACGGTGAACCAGACGTCGTCCACGCGGTTGCTGCGGCCGTCGATCCAGCCGTGGCACAGCGCCACCTCCACCGCCTCCGCCGCGGTGATCGACGGGATGCCGGAGGACTTCCTCGCCAGCTTCAGGAACAGCCCCGGCGCCCGGTCGTGCTCGGCGGCCAGCCAGGCGTCGAAGTCCGCGGCCGTGCGGAAGGACAGCACCGGGAGGTCGCCGTCGTCCGCCACCGGCCCATGGTGCGCGGGCCGTGGCGCCGGTGTCGAGGGTCGCGCTCGCGGTTTCACCGTGGAGGTGGTCGGCTAACGGCTCAGTGCACGGCGCTCAGCAGGGGCGCCAGACGACAGGACGGCGATGGCACAGGCACCCGGCCCCTCCGCGCTGTGGCTGGTCCGCCACGGGGAGAGCGTGGGCAACCTCGCCGACGCGCACGCCCACCGGACCGGCGCCGAGCGGCTGGAGCTCGACGTCCGCGACCCCGACGTCCCGCTGTCGGACACCGGCGAGCACCAGGCCGACGCCCTGGGCCACTGGCTGGCGGAGCTGCCCGCCGACGAGCGGCCCACCGCGGTGCTGAGCTCGCCGTTCGCCCGTACGGCGGCCACCGCCCGGCGCGCGGTCGCCGCCAGCGGGCTGGACCTGCCGGTGCGGTTCGACGAGCGGCTGCGGGAGCGGGACTTCGGCGCCTTCGACGGCATGACCGGGGCCGGCATCCGCGAGCGCTTCCCCGACGAGGCCGAGCGCCGCGCCCACCTGGGCAAGTTCTGGTACCGACCCCCGGGCGGCGAGAGCTGGGCCGACGTCGCCCTGCGGATCCGCAGCCTGCTGGCCACCGAAGCGCTGCGGCACGACGGCGAGCGGCTGGCCTGCTTCTCCCACCAGGCCGTGATCATGGTCTTCCGCTACGTGCTGGAGGAGCTCCCCGAGCCCGACCTGCTGGAGATCGACCGGCGCGAGCGGGTCGCCAACACCTCGGTCACCCGCTACCGCCGGGACGACGCCGGCGAGCTCCGGCTGGTCGAGTTCAACGCCGTGCACCACCTGACCGACGCCGAGCCCGCCGAGGCGCCCGTGACCGAGGAGAACGATGTCCCGAGCCCGGCCTGAGCCCACCTTCGTGACCCCGCACGTGCTGCGGGGCTGGCGGCTGCCGGAGCCGACCGGGGGCAAGGAGGCCCGCGGCTCGATCCTCGTGGTGGGCGGCAGCACCGAGACCGTCGGCGCGGTGCTGCTGGCCGCCGAGGCCGCGCTGCGCTCCGGCGCCGGCAAGCTGCAGGTCGTCGTCCCCTCCAAGGTCGCCCCGCACGTGTCGATCTCGCTGCCGGAGGCGCTGGTCCGCGGCGTGCCGCACACCGAGGCCGGCGCCATCCGGGCGTCGTCGGCCGAGCTGGTGCTCGACCTGGCGCAGAGCGCTTCGGCGGTGCTGATCGGCCCGGGCATGGCCGACGAGGCGGAGACCCGGGGGCTGGTCGAGCAGTTGCTGCCCCACCTCGACGGGCCGGTCGCGCTGGATGCGCTGGGCCTGGCCGCGGTCACCGCCGAACCGGGCTGCCTGCACCACCTCGGCGGGCAGGTCGTGCTCACCCCGAACCCGACCGAGCTGGCCATCGCGTTGCACGTGGAACACGGCGAGGTCGACGACGACCCGGCCGGGGCGGCCCGACGGCTGGCCGACGACGCGCAGGCCGTGGTCGGGCTCGGTGGGGCCACCAGCTGGGTCGTCGCTCCGGACGGTCGCTCGTGGCGGGACGAGAGCGGCGGCGCGGGGCTGGGGGTCTCCGGCTCCGGCGACGTGCGGGCCGGGATCGTGGCCGGGCTGCTCGCCCGGGGCGCGGAGCCCGCGCAGGCCGCGGTCTGGGCGGCGCACCTGCACGGCCGCGCCGGTGAGCGGCTGGCCGCGCGGGTCGGGCGGCTCGGCTTCCTGGCCCGCGAGCTGCCGCCGGAGGTGCCGCGGGTGCTGGCCGAGGTCGACCTGTGACCGCCGCGGACGGCCCGTTCCTCGGGGAGCTGGCCTACGGCGCACCGACGGTCCACGAGCAGGCGTTCGTCGCACCGACGGCGGTCGTCGTCGGCCGGGTGGCGCTCGGCCCGCGCGCGAGCATCTGGTACGGCGCGGTGGCCCGCGCCGACACCGAGGTGATCGAGATCGGCGCCGACTCGAACGTGCAGGACGGCTCGACCCTGCACAGCGACCCGGGCTTCCCGCTGGTGCTGGGCGAGCGCGTCACCGTCGGCCACGGGGTGGTGCTGCACGGCTGCCGGGTGGACGACGAGGTGCTCATCGGGATGGGCTGCACCGTGCTCAACGGGGCGCACATCGGCACCGGCTCGATCGTCGCCGCCGGGGCCGTGGTCCTCCAGGGCACCGTGGTGCCGCCGAACTCGCTGGTCGCCGGGGTGCCGGCGAAGGTGCGCCGGTCGACCACCGCCGACGACGTCGCTGCGATCCGGGCGAACGCGGTGAGCTACACCGACCGGCTCGACGCCCACCGCGCCGTCCGCCGCACGGGACGGCCGGGCGGATGAGCGAGGCCGAGCTCCGGGACGAGGTCGACTGGCCGGTCACGGACCCGCCGCTGCGGGTGCGGGCCGGCCGGGTGCTCGGTGGGCTGCTCCACACCGTCTCCACCGTGCTGACCCTCGGAGCGGACGCCGGCATCGGTGCCACGCGACCCAGCTGGTCGGTGCCCCGCGACCCCGACGAGTACCTCGGGCTCGGCGCGGTGCAGCTGCGCTGGCCGCACGACGCTCCGGCCGAGCAGGTGCAGGCCACGCGACGGGGGGCCTGGACGACGGGTGCGGGGCGCCCGCCGCGCCCGGTGGAGGTCGCCGAGCTGCGGGTCGTCGCCGCCACTCCGCACGGGTCCGGGCCGTCGCGCTGGGCCGAGGCTCCCTGGACGCTCACCCTCACCGACGGCGCCACGACCGGCCAGCTGTCCGGCGCATGGCTGGCGCTGGCCTGGATCGGGCGCCTCGCCGGCTGGCCGGACCCGTCGGCGACGTGAGCGACGAGGAGCTCTCCGCCCTCCTCGCGGACCGGGGCGACGCCCTGCTCCGGACGGCGCACCTGCTCACCGGGGACGACCGGTCGGCCCGGGAGCTGGTCGTCGAGGCGCTCACCGGGATGCTGGGCCGCGGCACCGGGCCCGATGAGCGCGCGCTGCGCCGTGCGCTCGTCGCCGCGCACGCCGCCTGGCATCGGCGGACCCGCGTGGCGGAGGCGGTCTCCAGCGTCCCGGCCCTCGACGGGCTCCGGGCCAGCGGGCTGCCGGGCACGGCCGCCACCGGTGCGCCCGCCGCACCACCCGGGGAGGTGGCCGCAGCGCTCGTCCGGCTCCCGGCGCGCGAGCGCGCGGTCCTGGTGCTGCGGTACGGGGACGTCCTGACCGACGACGAGGTGGCCGACGCCGTGGGGCTGGGACCCGAGGCCGTGCCGGGCGAGGTGGACCGGGGCCTGGCCCGGCTCGCGGAACGGCTGCCGGGCCAGGACCCTGCCGCCCTGCTGCGCCGGGCCCTCGCCGAGCGCGCAGCCGGCACACCCGTCGCGGGTCCGGAGCTGCTGGCCGCGGTGCGCGAGGCGCGGCGCTCCCAGCGGTGGCACCGGGCCGGGCTGGTCGCGCTGCTGGCCTTCGTGCTGACGGTCGTCCTCGTCGTCGCGGTCGCCCTGGGCTGAGCCCTCGACCGCTGCCGGGCAGGATCAGCGGGTGCGCATCACCATCCGGGTCCGGCCCGGCGTCGGACGGACCGCGGTCGGCGGTCAGCACGACGGTGCGCTCGTCGTGCGGGTGTCCGCCCGGGCCGTCGACGGGAAGGCCACCGCGGCCGCGCTGGCCGCCGTCGCCGACGCGTTCGGTGTCCGCCGGTCGGCCGCCACGCTGGTCACCGGCGCGACGTCCCGGACCAAGGTGGTCGACGTCGACGGCGCCACCGACGCGCTGCTGGCGGACCTGCTCGGACGCTGAGCCGCGCGGCCGGGCACGCTGTCGGGCGTGCGCGCACTGGTGTTCGAGTCCTTCGGCGGCCCGCTCGAGGTCCGGGAGGTGCCCGACCCCCGCCCGGCCCCCGGCGGGGTGGTGGTGCGGGTCGAGGCCAGCGGCATCTGCCGCAGCGACTGGCACGCGTGGTCCGGGCACGACCCCGACGTCGTCCTCCCGCACGTCCCCGGCCACGAGCTGGCCGGCACGGTCGCCGCCGTCGGCCCGGACGTGCGTCGGTGGGCGGTCGGTGACCGGGTGACCGTGCCGTTCGTCTGCGCCTGCGGTCGCTGCGCGCCCTGCCGGGAGGGGAACGGTCAGGTCTGCCTGCACCAGACCCAGCCCGGCTTCACCGGCTGGGGGTCGCTCGCCGAGCTGGTCGCGCTGGACGCCGCCGACGTCAACCTCGTCGCCCTGCCCGACGGGCTGCCGGCCACCACCGCGGCCAGCCTGGGCTGCCGGTTCGCCACCGCCTTCCGCGCGCTGACCGGGGTGGGCGGGGTGCGTCCCGGGGAGTGGGTCGCGGTGCACGGCTGCGGTGGCGTGGGGCTGTCGGCGGTCCAGGTGGCGGTCGCGGCCGGCGCCCGGGTGGTCGCGGTCGACGTCGCTCCCGGCGCGCTGGACCTGGCCCGCCGGATGGGCGCCGAGCACACGGTCGACGGGGGTGCCGCCGACGTCCCCGCCGCCGTCGCCGAGCTGACCGGCGGCGGTGCCCACCTCTCGCTGGACGCGCTCGGGTCGGCCGCCACCTGCACGAACTCGATCCGGAGCCTGCGCCCGCGCGGGCGGCACGTGCAGGTCGGGCTGCTGCCCCCGGCGGTGGGCCGGCCGGAGATCCCGATGGAGCTGGTGATCGGCCGGGAGCTCGCCGTGCTCGGCAGCCACGGGATGGCCGCCGGCGACTACCCGGCGATGCTCTCGCTGATCGCCGCAAGCCGGCTGCGCCCGGAGCTGCTGGTCACCCGCGAGCTCGGCCTCGCGGACGCCGGTGCCGCGCTGGCCGCGGTCGGCCGGGCGCCGGGGATCGCCGTCGTCACCCCGGCCGGCAGATGACGATCTGGTGACCTCCGCGCGGTCGCGCCCGCGGCGGGCCGCCGGCGCGCATCCTGGGAGGGACAACCGAGCTGAGGAGGGCACCGTGTTGGCGCTCATCGCCCTGCTGCTGGTCGCCTGGCTGGTCGTGACGGTGATCGGCGCCCTCGTCGATGGCCTGTTCTGGCTCTTCGTCGTCGGCGTCGTGCTGTTCCTGGTCACTGCGGCCTGGGGGCTCACCCGGAGCAACACCCAGGTTTGACGCGCTCAGCCGGTCGGGGTCGCGCCGGTCGGTTCCTCGTCGGTCCCCTGCTCGGGGCCGGTCGTCGGGCTCTCGGCCGTCGTCGTCGGCCCCGTGGTCCCGGTGGACGGCGCCGGAGCGCGGCTGGTCCGCGGCGTGGTGGTCGGCGTGGGGTCCGCCGGCGACTCGTCCTCGCCCGTGCCCGTGTCCTCGCGCGGGGGCACGCTGCTGGTGGGGTCCGGTGCCTCGCTGCTGGGCGGGGGCGGCGTCTCCGTCGGCGTCGGGGTGCTCTCCAGCTGGGAGCTGCGCACCGGCACGACCTGTCCGTTCGGCAGCTCGACGTCGACGTACGGGTCGGCCGGGAAGGCGAGGTACACACCGAACAGCACCACGAACAGCACCGCGATCAGGACGGTGGACGAGCGCGCCCGGCCGATGTGCTGGGGCACCCGGCGGCCCCAGAGCCGGGTGCGGCTGGACTCCGGGGCGGTGCCGACGGAGGGCTGCTCGGTGGTGGCCTGACGCTGGACGGTGGTCGGCTGGTCGTCCTGGGTGCTCATGCTGCTCCTCCGCCGCGGGCCCGGTCCTCGGCCAGCGCCTCGTCCTGGACGCTGGGCAGGTCG
This sequence comes from Modestobacter sp. SYSU DS0875, assembly GCF_054050915.1. Taxonomy (NCBI): domain Bacteria; kingdom Bacillati; phylum Actinomycetota; class Actinomycetes; order Geodermatophilales; family Geodermatophilaceae; genus Modestobacter; species Modestobacter sp. SYSU DS0875. The sequence goes on from NZ_JBJHAH010000013.1 coordinate 19,916, forward strand.
GTGGTCGTGGTGGCCCGCAGCGAGACGCCCTCGCGGGAGAGCGCGAGCGCCACCCGCGCCCGCAGGTCACGGCCCACCTCGAACTGCTTGCCGGGCAGCGTCCGGGCCACCATCCGCAGGTTCACCTCGTCCAGCGTGATGCTCTCCACGCCCATCACCGTCGGTTCGTCCAGCAGCAGCCGGTGCAGGCGCGGGTCGGCGTAGGCCCGGCGGCCCACCTCGCGCAGCACCTCCTGCACCTGGCTGACGTCGGTGTCGGTCGGCACCGGGATGTCGACCACGGCGCGGGCCCAGTCCCGGGAGTGGTTGATGGCCCGGATGATCTGCCCGTTCGGGACGCTGATGACCTCGCCGTCGGGGGAGCGCAGCCGGGTGATCCGCAGCGTGACGTCCTCGACGGTGCCGTAGGCGTCGCCCTGACCGCCGAGGGTGACGATGCTGACGGAGTCCCCGAACCCGTACTGCCGCTCGGTGATGATGAAGAACCCGGCCAGCACGTCCCCGACGACGCGCTGGGCGCCGAACCCCAGCCCCACGCCGAGCACGGTCGCCGGGGCGACCAGGCCGGTGATCGGGACGCCGAGCCGCTCGAGCACGAAGAAGACCGCGATCGACCAGATCAGCACGATCGCCGCCCAGGTGATCACCTGGGTCAGCGAGTGCCGGTGCTTGGCCGCCTCGGAGCGGACCAGGGCGTCGGACTCCCGGGCGGTGGCGTCGATGCGGTCGGTGATCCGGGCGCCGGCCCAGCTGACGAAGCGGGCGAGCAGCACGGCGCCCAGCACGATGAGCAGCGCCTCGAGCCCAGCGCTGCGCAGCCAGTTCCCGACATCCACGAACGCGTCCATCACCATCCAGTGTGGCCGGTCCACCCGTGTGCCGGCTGCGCGGGTGGTGCGCCCGAGACGGATGTGGTCCCGGCTGTGTCTGCCGTGGATTTGCGCCGGGGGCCGGGTGCGGCGACGGTGGTCCTCACAACGAGTTGCCCGGAACGTCGGGCAGCTCGCCCGACCTGCGCGCCGACCCGAAGGGAGGGGCGCCGATCAGGCGCCACGCCACGTGACCAATCCACCGAACGACCCACCCGGTCAGCCGCCGCACGGCTCGACCAGCGCCGCCCCGGAGGCGGTCTCCGGCGGGGCCCCCCACGCCGCAGCGCCGGACCAGACGATCGACGACGTGCTCGACCCCGGAGTCCCCAGCCGGACGCACCCGGCGATCGCCCAGCCCCCGGCCCAGGAGCACGAGCGCCGGCCGCAGCTGGACCGGACGGTCTTCGGCGTCGCCGCCGTCGTCTCGCTGGCCTTCCTCGCCTGGGGCTTCCTCAGCCCCAGCGGCCTGGGCTCGGCCAGCAGCAGCGCGCTCGGCTGGATCGAGCTGAACCTCGGCTGGTTCTTCGTGCTGCTCGGCACCGCCGTGGTGCTCTTCGTGCTCTGGATCGCCGCCAGCACCTACGGACGCATCCCCCTCGGCGGGGACGGCGAACGGCCGGAGTTCCGGACGATCAGCTGGATCGCCATGATGTTCAGCGCCGGCATGGGCATCGGGCTGATGTTCTTCGGCGTCTCCGAGCCGCTGTCGCACTACGTCTCCCCGCCGCCGGGCACCGTCGCCGGCGAGACCCAGGAGGCCGTCACCACGGCGATGGCCACCACGCTCTTCCACTGGACGCTGCACCCGTGGGCGCTGTACGCCCTCGTCGGGCTGGCCGTCGCGTACGGCACCTACCGCCGGGGTCGCGGCCAGCTGCTCTCCTCGGCGTTCACCTCGCTGTTCGGGCGCGGGGTCGCCGAAGGGCCGGCCGGCAAGGTGATCGACGTCCTCGCCATCTTCGCCACGCTCTTCGGCACGGCCGCCTCGCTGGGGCTCGGCGCCCTGCAGATCGGCAGCGGGCTGGAGATCCTCGGCTGGCTCGGCCCGGTGGGCAACGCAGCGACCGTGGGCATCATCGCCGTGCTGACCGCGGCCTTCGTGGCCTCCGCCTTCTCCGGCATCGCCCGCGGCATCCAGTGGCTGTCCAACATCAACGTCGCCCTGGCCTTCACCCTGGCGCTGTTCGTCTTCGTGGTCGGCCCCACGGTCTTGATGCTGAACCTGGTGCCGACCGCGCTGGGCTCCTACGCCGCCGAGCTCCCCGAGATGGCCGCGCGCACCAACGCCTCCGGTGGCGAGGAGATGGCCGAGTGGCTGTCGAGCTGGACGGTCTTCTACTGGGCCTGGTGGATCTCCTGGACGCCGTTCGTCGGGGTGTTCCTCGCCCGGATCAGCCGCGGCCGCACGATCCGGGAGTTCATCGCCGGCGTGCTGCTCGTGCCCAGCGTCGTCACGCTGTTCTGGTTCGCCATCTTCGGCGGAGCCGGGATCGGGGCCCAGCAGTCGGGTGAGGACCTCGCCGGGCAGTCGACGGCCGAGGGTCAGCTGTTCGGCCTGCTCCAGGAGCTGCCGTTCACCACGGTCACCAGTGTCATCGTGATGCTGCTGGTCGGGATCTTCTTCGTCACCGGCGCGGACTCGGCCTCGATCGTGATGGCGTCGCTGTCCGAGCGCGGCACCCGTGAGCCGACCTCGAAGATGGTCGTCTTCTGGGGGCTGCTCACCGGTGGCGTGGCCGCCGTGATGCTGCTCGTCGGCGGCGACGAGGCGCTGCAGGGACTGCGGAACCTGACCATCATCGCCGCGCTCCCCTTCGCGCTGGTGATGATCGGGCTGGCGGTCGCGCTGACCAAGGACCTGCGCTCGGACCCGATGGTGCTCCGGCGCGCCTACGCCGCGGACGCCGTCGAGCAGGCCGTGGTCCACGGGATCAGCCGGCACGGTGACGACTTCGTGCTGGTCGTCGAGCACACCGCCCCGGGTACGACGGGGGACGGGACGGAACCCGGCGGGCAGCCCGACGGAGCCCCGGCATCCGGGGCCACCCGGGACGAGGACGTCCCGGTGGGCCGGCCCCAGGAGCCCCGGGGCTGAGGAGGGCCCGTCCTCCGCACCCCTCGCAGGCTCAGGAGGGGGCCCGACGCGGAGCCGCACGACGGCCCGTCCGCCACCCGGCGGGCGGGCCGTCGCCGTTCCCGGGTGGCGGACCGATCACGGCGCGCACCAGGACTGCCGATGGCGACGGTGCAGGTGGGCCGCGCAACCACCGTCCCCGTCCCAGGAGTCGCCCGATGCCCAGCCCCCCGCCCGCCGACCCCGGCGCCGCGGCCCCCGCTCGTCGCCGCGCGTGGTGGGGTGACCTGCCGGTGGCCACCAAGGTGCTCACCGCCGTCGGGGTCGCCTCCGCCGTCGCCGTGGTCATCGGCGTGACCGGGTTGCAGGCGCTCGCCGCGGAGGCCGAGACCACCGAGCGGATCTACCACGAGGACGTGCTCGGCATCGACGCCATCACCGCGCTGATCGGGGACGTGCAGGGGGTGGCGGTCGCCCAGCGCGACGCCGTCCTCGCCGACACCCCGGCCGAGGTCTCCGCCGCGCTGCAGCGGGTGACCGACGCCCGGGCCGGCTTCGACGCCCACCTCGAGGAGTTCCTCGCCCTGGACCACTCCGCGGAGGCCGAGGGAGCGCTGGCGGGGATCGCGGCGACCTTCGACCGCGCCGAGGAGATCGAGGACACCGTCCTCGCCGACCTGGCCCAGGCGCACGACCAGCCCGGCTGGCTCGCCGTCCACGAGGCCCAGGTGGCCCCGCTGTTCGACACCATGCTCACCGGGCTCGCCGAGATGGAGCAGCTGGCGAGCGACGATGCCGCCGCCGGCGCGCAGGCGGCCGCCGATCAGAGCGCCCGCACGCGGACCATCTCCGTCGCCGTCCTCGTGGTCGGCGTGCTCGTCGCGGTCGCCGTCGGCTGGCTCGTGGCACGCGACCTGCGCCGGGACGTCCGCCGCGTGGAACGGGTCGCCGAGGCGCTGGCGGCCGGGGACCTGACCGCCACCAGCGGGCTCACCACCCGCGACGAGCTCGGCCGGATGGGTGCGGCCATCGACGAGGCGATGGGCCGGCTGCGCTCGGTGATGGCGGCCGTCGTCGGCTCGTCGTCCACCGTCGCCGCGTCCTCGGAGGAGCTCTCCGCCTCCGCGGCGCAGATCTCCGCGTCGGCCGAGGAGACCAGCGTGCAGGCCGGCGTCGTCTCCGGCGCCGCCGAAGAGGTGTCGCGCAGCGTGGCGACTGTCGCTGCCGGAGCCGAGGAGATGAACGCGGCGATCCTGGAGATCTCCAAGAGCGCCAACGAGGCCGCCCGGGTGGCGGCCGGCGCCGTGGCCCAGGCCGCCACCACCACCGCGACCGTCGTCGCGCTGGGGGAGTCGTCCCGGGAGATCGGCGAGGTCGTCAAGGTGATCACCGCGATCGCGGACCAGACGAACCTGCTGGCCCTCAACGCGACCATCGAGGCCGCCCGGGCCGGTGAGTCGGGCAAGGGCTTCGCGGTGGTCGCCAGCGAGGTCAAGGACCTCTCGGAGGAGACGGCGAGGGCAACCGAGGACATCGCCCGCCGGGTCGAGGCGATCCAGGCCGACACCGGGTCGGCGGTCGCGGCGATCGAGCAGATCTCCGCGGTGATCGGTCGGATCAACGACTTCCAGTTGACCATCGCCAGCGCGGTCGAGGAGCAGACGGCGACGACGAACGAGATGTCGCGGTCGGTGCAGGAGGGGGCGACCGGGTCCACGGAGATCGCCGCGAACATCACCGGGGTCTCGGAGGCGGCCGAGCAGACCACCCGGGCGCTGGCCCAGACGCGGATCGCGGTGGACGAGCTGACCCGGCTGGCCAGTGACCTCCGTGCGGCGGTCGCGCACTTCAGCTACTGAGAGGACCCCGCTGCACCCCGCGCCTCGCTCCGCTCGGCGCGGGCCCTGCGATGGGGCCGGTCCAGCGCGTCACCGTCAGCGGAGGCGGCGGACCGGGACCACCATCGGGGTGCCGGTGACCGGGTCGGGGACGACCCGGGCCTCCAGCTCGAACACGTCGGCGAGCAGCTGCTCGGTGAGCACCTCCGCCGGCGTGCCCGCCGCGACGAGCACGCCGTCCTTCATCGCCACCAGCCGCTGCGCGTAGCGCGCAGCCAGGTTCAGGTCGTGCAGCACGACGACGACGGTCCGGCCGCGCTCGGCGTGCAGCCGGCCGACCAGCTCGAGCACGTCGACCTGGTGGGCCAGGTCGAGGTAGGTGGTCGGCTCGTCGAGCAGCAGCAGGTCGGTGCCCTGGGCCAGCGCCATGGAGATCCAGGCCCGCTGCCGCTGCCCGCCCGACAGCGCGTCGACCGGGGAGTCGGCCAGTTCGGCCATGTCGGTCCAGCCGAGCGCCTCGGCGACCACCGCCTCGTCGTCGGAGGACCACTGGCGCAGCCAGCTCTGGTGCGGGTGCCGGCCGCGCGCCACCAGGTCGGCGACGGTCAGCCCCTCCGGCGCCAGCGGCGTCTGCGGCAGCAGGCCGAGCACCTTGGCGACCTCGCGGGTCGGGGTGCTGGTGATGGCCCGGCCGTCGAGCAGCACGGTGCCCCCGGTGGGGCGCAGCAGCCGGCCCAGCGCCTTCAGCAGGGTCGACTTGCCGCAGCCGTTCGGGCCGACGATCGCGGTGAACGAGCCGTCGGTGAGCTCGAGGTCCAGCGAGTCGACGACGACCTTCTCGCCGTAGGCCAGCCGGACGCCGTCGGCGGCGAGCCGCACCGGCGGGGCGTCGGGGCGGGGAGTGTCGCGCGCGAGCGTGGGTGAGGCAGTCACAGGGTCGATCGCCGCCTTCCGCGGACGAGAAGCCAGAGCAGGTACGGGGCGCCGACCACGGCGGTCACCACCCCGACGGGGAACGAATCGGGCAGCACGGTGCGGGCCACCAGGTCACTGCTGATCAGCAGCAGCGCGCCCAGCAGCCCCGAGGCGAGCACCGGCGGCCGCGAGCCACCGGCGAGCCGGACGGCGATCTGCGGCACCACCAGCGCGACGAACTGGATCGGCCCGGCGGCGGCGACGGCGAACGCGGCCAGCGCCACCGCGACCAGCACGACGACGGCCTGCGCGCCGGCCAGCCGCACCCCGAGGGCCCGGGCGGTGTCGTCGCCGAACTGGAGCACCCCCAGCACCCGACTCAGCGCGAGCGCGGCGGGGAGCAGCACCACGAGGGCCAGCGCCAGCGGCACCGCCTGGTCCCACCCCCGCCCGTTCAGCGAACCGGTGAGCCACACGTTGGCCGCCGCCGCGTCGTTGATGTCGCTGCGGGTGAGCAGGTAGGCGATCAGCGCCTGGGCGAAGGCGGCCAGCCCGACGCCGACCAGCACCAGCCGGTAGCCGTCGATGCCCTTGCGCCAGGCCAGGCCGAAGATGAGTGCCGCGGTGAGCAGGCCGCTGGCGAGCGCGGCGGCCGACAGCCCGGCCCCGCCCAGCAGCGCCCCGGCGCCGGTGGTGCCGCCCAGCACGATCACCGCGACCGCGCCGACCGCCGCCCCGCCGGTGACGCCGAGGATGTCCGGGCTGGCCAGCGGGTTGCGGGCGAAGGTCTGGAACAGCGCGCCGGACACCCCCAGCGCCAGCCCGACGAGCAGGCCGACGACGACCCGGGGCGCGCGCAGCTCGAGCACGATGAACCGCTGGGTGTCGTCGCCGGCGCCGACCAGGGTGCCGAGCACCTCCGGGACGCTGATCGGGTAGTCGCCGCGACCCAGGCTGAGCGCGCTGACCACGACCAGCACCACCAGCACCGCCAGCGGGACGACGAGCTGCCGGGGGCGGTACACCCCGGAGAAGGGGCCGACCCGCACGGCCCGCCGGGGCTGGGGTCGCCGCTCGGGGGCGCGGGTGGGCGCGGTGAGGGTCACAGCGCCGCCAGCTTCCGGCGGCGGACCAGGGCGATGAAGAACGGTGCGCCGACCACGGCGAGCACGATCCCCACCTGCAGCTCACCGGGCCGGGCCACGATCCGGCCCAGCACGTCGGCGAGCAGCAGGAAGACCGCGCCCAGCAGTGCGGAGTACGGCACCAGCCAGCGGTGGTCGGGCCCGGTGACCGCCCGGGCCACGTGCGGCACCACCAGCCCGACGAACACGATCGGCCCGCAGGCGGCCGTCGCGGCGCCGGCCAGCAGGGTGATCGCCGCGAGGCCCACGCCGCGGGCCAGCCAGATCCGGGTGCCCAGGCCGCGGGCGACGTCCTCACCGAGGCCGAGCAGGTTCAGCGCCGGCGCGTTGACCAGGGCGAGCACCAGGCCGACGACGATGAAGGGGGCGACCTGCGCGGCCACCGTGGCGTCCCGGCCGGCGAGGGCCCCGACCACCCAGAAGCGGTAGGCGTCCAGCGCCGTGGTCTCCCGGATGGTGATCGCCTGGATCAGCGCGTAGAGCAGGGCCGTCAGCGCGGCACCGGCCAGTGCCAGGGTCACCGGGGTCGACCCGCCGGGCCCGGCGGAGCCGATCGCGTAGACCGTGACGCTGCCCAGCAGCGCACCGGCCAGGGCGAACCAGACATAGCCACCGGGGGAGCTGATGCCCAGCAGCCAGATGGACAGCACGACGGCGAACGAGGCGCCCGCGGTGACCCCGAGCAGCCCCGGGTCGCCCAGCGGGTTGCGGGTGTGCCCCTGCATCAGCGCGCCGGAGACGCCCAGGGCGACCCCGGCGAGCACGCCCAGCACGGTCCGGGGCACCCGGAGCTCGCGGATGATGAGCGCCTCGTCGCCCGGGGTGGAGGCGTCGCTCAGCGCCTGCCAGACGGCGCCGAGCCCGATCGGCCGGGTGCCGACCGTGATGCTCAGGACGCAGGCCACCAGCGCCAGCCCGAGCAGCAGCCAGAGCCCGAGCGTGCGGGTGAACGCGCCGCGCAGCAGGCCGCGGCGGGGTTGCCCGGCGGTCGCCCGTGGAGCCGCGGTGGCCGTGCGCTGCGCCACGAGCTGCTCCTGGGGGACGAGGGGACGGCCGGCGTCCGGCCAGGGAAAGCAAGGCTCACCTTACTCATCGGTCTGGCCCGGTGGCAGCCCGGCGGGGTGAGCGATCCAACTCCGCGGAGTCGACCGGCGGGCGCGGCCGACCGCCAGGATGGGCGGGTGCGCCGGCTCTCCATCTTGCGTGGCGCGGCACTGTCGTACGGCATCGCGGCCACCGCGGTGGTCCTGGCGGTCCTCGTGCTCGGCGACCGGTGGGCGGTGACCTACACCGCGGCGCTGCTCTCCTCCTGGTGGCTGCTTCCGGCGCCGGTGCTGCTGGTCGCCGGGGTCCTCCGGCGGTCCTGGCCGGTCGTGGCGGCGGTCCTCGTGCCCGCGGTGCTGTGCCTCTGGCTGCAGGGGCCGCTGCTGGTCAACCGGGTGGGCGGGGAGGCCGGCCCGGCCGACCTGCGGGTGGCCACCTACAACGTGACCGCCGGCGCCCCGCTGGACGGGCTGGCCACGCTGGTGCGCGAGCGGGACCCCGACGTCCTGCTGCTGCAGGAGGTCGTCGACCGGCGGCGCCCGGAGGTCGAGGCGCTGCCGGGATACCCGCACCGCTCGTTCGGCCGGCTGGCCGCGAACGGGGAGGACGGCGACCGGGACGTCGTCCTCTCCCGGTACCCGATCGTGGACGTGCGCCCGGTGACCGGGCTGCCCGAGGGCGCCCGCCCGGTGGACGTGGTCACCCTGGACGTGGACGGACGGGAGCTCGCCGTCCTCTCGGTGCACCTGGCCTCACCGTGCCTCGGCTGCGGTGGCGGACGCCGCGAGGCGAACCCCGCCGGGGGGACGGGCGCGGCGGCCCGCGTGCGGGTGGCCGAGGCCGAGCGCCTGGCCACCGTCGTCGCCGGGCTGGTGGCCGAGGGCCGGCCGGTGGTGCTCGGTGGCGACCTCAACTCCTCGACCCTCAACGAGCCGCTGCGGGTGCTCACCGGCGCCGGGCTCGTGGACGTGCACCGGGCGGTCGGCACGTGGCCGCAGTTCACCCGCGGTCCGGGCCCCGGCGTGGCCCGGGTCGACGTGGTGCTCGTCGCGGGGCTGCGGCCGATCGCGGAGGCGGAGGGCGCGCGGGGGGCGAGCACGCACTCGCCGGTCGTCGCCGACCTCGCCTGGCCGGGCACCTGACCCGGCCGTCGTTCAGCGCGGGGCGGTGCCGGCGACGACGAGGTCGGCGAGCTCCCGGTAGGCGGCGGCGTCGTCCAGCCCGGTCGCGGCGCGGACGTCGCCCCGGTGGATCGCGGCCATGACCTGTGCGACCGCCGTCCCGACGAACGAGGCGTGCACCGGGCGGACGGTGCCCGCGGTGACGCCCTCGGCGACCAGGCGCTGCACCCGGGCGGCGGCCGCGCGGGTGTTGTGCTGGTAGATCTCCCGCGCCGGGGCGAACGCGGCCAGGTCGGCGAAGAACGCCGGGGAGGCCGGCTGCAGCTGCGCGGCGACGGCGAGCAGGTAGGCGCTGATCCGCTCGCGGTGGTCGGCGGGGGCGGCGGCGCGCTCCTCCACGGCTGCGGTGGCGACCTGGAAGAAGCGCTTCACCCCGGCCACCACCAGTTGCTCCTTGCTGGCCGCGATGCCGTACAGCGTGCTCTTCGAGCAGTGCAGCCGGCGGGCCAGCTCGTCGAGGGTGAACGCCGCGAACCCCTCGGCCAGCATCAGCCCGACCAGCTGGTCGAGCAGCTCCGCGCGCCGGGCGGTGGCGCGGGGGCTGCGGGTCTCCAGCGACGTCATGGCGCCTCCCTCCGGGTACCGGAGGGTAACAACGGCGGCGTCCTTGAGTACCGGAAGCAGTACTGCGTACCGTCTGCCAGTACTGCCCGCGGGACACCGACGTCCCGCCGTCCCGGAGGTCTCCCCGTGCCCGTCGCCCGGCTCGTGCCCACCCAGGAGGCTGCGGACCTGCTCCAGCTGACCCGGGAGCTGGCCCGCGCCGAGCTCGCCCCCCGGGCCGCCGCCGCGGAGGCCGCCGAGGAGTTCCCGCGGGAGGTGTTCCGCACCCTGGGCCGGGCCGGGCTGCTCGGCCTGCCCTACGCCGAGGAGCTGGGCGGCGGCGGGCAGCCCCTCGAGGTGTACCTGCAGGTGCTCGAGGAGATCTCGGCCGCCTGGGCCAGTGTCGGCGTCGGGGTGAGCGTGCACGGGCTGTCCTGCTTCGCGCTGGCCAGCCGGGGCACGCCGGAGCAGCAGGAGTGGCTGCCCGACCTGCTCGGCGGCGAGCTGCTCGGCGCGTACTGCCTGTCCGAGCCGCACGCCGGCTCCGACCCGGCGGCGATGCGCACCAGGGCCGTGCGGGACGGGGACGCGTACGTGCTGTCCGGGGACAAGGCCTGGACCACGCACGGCGGGCACGCGGACTTCTACACGGTGATGGCCCGCACCTCCGACGACGGCGCCCACGGCATCTCCTGCTTCCTCGTCCCCGCCGACAGCGAGGGGCTGTCCGCCGACCCCGCCGAGCGCAAGATGGGGCTGACCGGCTCGACCACGGCGACCATGCGGTTCGACGGCGTCCGCGTCGACGCCGGTCGTCGGCTGGGCGAGGAGGGCGAGGGGCTGTCGATCGCCCTCGCCGGCCTGGACGCCGGCCGGCTGGGGATCGCCGCCGTCGCCACCGGACTGGCCCAGCGTGCGCTGGACGACGCGGTGGCCTACGCCAAGGAGCGCGAGACCTTCGGCACGCCGATCATCGAGCACCAGGGCCTGGGCTTCCTGCTCGCCGACATGGCCGCCGCCGTGGAGACCTCCCGGGCGACCTACCTGTCCGCGGCCCGGCTGCGCGACGCCGGCCAGCCGTACGGGCGGCAGGCCTCGATCGCCAAGCTGGTGGCAACCGACAACGCGATGAAGGTGACCACCGACGCCGTCCAGGTGCTCGGCGGCTACGGCTACACCCGCGACTTCCCGGTCGAGCGGTACATGCGGGAGGCGAAGGTCATGCAGATCTTCGAGGGCACCAACCAGATCCAGCGCCTGGTGATCAGCCGGGCCCTGGCCCGCGGCGGCGCAGCGGACACCACCACCGTCGTCCCGTGACCTCCCCGCCAGAATGGCCATTCTGGCGGGGAGGTCAGGGGCCTACGCTGCCCGGCATGTGTCGGAACATCCACGTCCTGCACAACCTCGAGCCCGCCACCACCTCTGAGGAGGTCCGCGCGGCGGCGCTGCAGTACGTGCGCAAGGTGAGCGGCTCGACCAAGCCGTCGCAGGCGAACCAGGCGGCGTTCGACCGGGCGGTCGAGGAGATCGCGCACGCCACCGAGCACCTGCTCGCCGACCTGGTCACCACCGCGCCGCCCAAGGACCGCGAGGTGCTCGCCGCCCAGGCCCGCGCCCGCTCCGCGGCCCGCTACCAGAAGGACCCCCTTGCCCCCCGCCCCTCGCAAGCTCGCGACGGGTCCCTGCAAGGGGGCCGCTAGAAGCTGGGGCCGGAGACCAGGTAGCGGTACGCGGTCGTGCCGGGCTGCAGGTGCTGGATGGTCAGCGGGCCGGCCTCGATCCGGGCCAGCAGCGGGGCCAGGCCGTCGGCGCTGCCCAGCTCGATGCCGGTCAGCGCCGCGCCGGTGTCCCGGTTGTCGCGCTTGACGTACTCGAACCGCACGATGTCGTCGTCCGGGCCGAGCACCTCGTCGAGGAAGCGACGCAGCGCCCCCGGCTCCTGCGGGAACTCCACCAGGAACCAGTGCTTCAGCCCCTGGTGCACCAGGGAGCGCTCGACGATCTCGGCGTACCGGCTGACGTCGTTGTTGCCGCCGGACAGCAGGCAGACGACGGTCTGCCCCGGCTCCACCCGGACGGCGCCCCCGGTCAGCGCGGCGGTGGCCAGCGCCCCCGCGGGCTCGGCGATCACGCCGTCGACCTGGTAGAGCTCCAGCATCTCGGTGCAGATCTGGCCCTCTGGGACGGCGACCAGCTCCGCGCCGCTGTCGCGCACCAGCGGGTGGGTCACCTCCCCGACCCGGCGCACCGCGGCACCGTCGACGAAGGTGTCGATCTCGGGCAGCTCGACGGGTGAGCCGGCGGCCAGCGCGGCGGCCATGCTCGCCGCGCCGGCCGGCTCGACGCCGATCAGCCGGGTGCCGGGGCTGTGCTCGCGCAGCCAGGTGCCGCAGCCGGCCAGCAGCCCACCGCCGCCGACCGGGAGGACGACGACGTCCGGGGCACCGCCCAGCTGGTCGAGCACCTCCACGGCCACGGTGGCCTGCCCGATCACGGTGGAGAGCGCGTCGAACGCGGGCACCAGGGTGGCCCCGGTCATCTGCGCGGAGGCTGCGGCCGCGGCGGCCGCGTCGTCGTAGGTGTCGCCGGTGACGACCAGCTCGACCATGTCCCCGCCGAGCGCGGCGATCCGCTGCCGCTTCTGCCGGGGCGTCGTCCCGGGCACGAACACCCGGCCCCGGACGCCGAGCACCCGGCAGGCGTAGGCCACGCCCTGGCCGTGGTTGCCGGCGCTGGCGCAGACCGCCCCGGCGGCGCGGCCGGCGGCGTCGAGCTGGCTGATCGTGTTGTAGGCGCCGCGCACCTTGTAGGAGCGGCCGACCTGCAGGTCCTCCCGCTTCACCCAGACCTCGGCGCCGGTCAGCTCGGACAGGCGGGCGTTGCGCTGCAGGGGGGTCCGCTCGGCGACCCCGGCGAGCCGCCGGACGGCGTCGGAGACCTCCGCGGAGAACGAGGTGCGGACGTCGGTCACCGGCCCATCTTCCCCGGAGGCGGTCAGATGCCGACGAACGGGCCGCGGGTGGCCTCCTTCTCCGGCACCGGGGCGAAGACGTTGCCGGTGGTGGCCGCCACCTGGTCGCGGGCGTGGCCGAAGGTCCTCAGCAGCGGCCCGACGAGGAAGTCGTACACCGGCGGCAGCAGCCGGAAGCCGGCGATGATGAGCGGGTTCGCGAACCCGGACTGCTTGAGCCGGCGCGGGCGCGCCACCCGGGCGACGACGGCGCGGGCCACCCGCTCGGGGGTGTAGACCGGCGGCGGCGGGTGGCCGGTGTTGCCCAGCACGGTGGCGGCCTGGCGGTAGATGGGCGTCGTCGTCCCGCCGGGCGCGACGGCGGAGACGTGCACGTCGGGCAGGTCGCGCAGCTCCTGCTGCAGGGTGCGGATCATGCCCAGCTGCCCCCACTTGGCGGTGATGTAGGCGCCCATCGTCGGGGTGGTCACCGAGGCGAGCAGCGAGCTGACGACGACGAGCGACCCGCGCCGCTGGGCCCGGAACTGCGGCAGCACGGCGCGGAAGACGTGGTACGTGCCCTTGATCGCGGTGTCCACCACCTGCTCGAACACTCCGGGCTGCAGGTCCTCGATCGCCCCGTAGGCCATCACGGTCGCGGAGTGGACGACGACGTCCAGCCGACCGAAGGAGGTGACGGCCCGGTCGACGGCGGCCTGCACCGCGGCGCGGTCGAGGACGTCGGCCGGGTGGACCTCGACCGCGCTCGCCCCGGCCGCCCGGCACTCGGCGGCGGCCTGCTCGAGGGTCTCCCGGCTGCGGGAGACGAGCACCAGCGAGGCGCCGCGCTCGGCGAACTGCACCGCCGAGGCCCGGCCGATCCCGGAGGACCCGCCGAAGACGAGGACGACCTCGGGGGCCCGGTCTGCTCTCTGCTCAGCGGTCACGCCTCCCCGCCTACCCGGAGCCGGTGACGGGCACGCACGTCGGGCGCGACCGGTTCGCCGGGGACGACGGAGGTCACCTGACGCCGCTACGGTCTGGCGGCACGAGGAGGGCCAGCGCCGGTCGCCCCCGAGCCGAGAGGACGCGCCCGTGTTCGAGAAGGTCCTGGTCGCCAACCGCGGGGAGATCGCGGTCCGCGCCTTCCGCGCCGCCTACGAGCTGGGGGCCGGGACGGTCGCGGTCTTCCCGCACGAGGACCGCAACTCCGTGCACCGGCTCAAGGCCGACGAGAGCTATCAGATCGGTGAGCCGGGCCACCCGGTGCGCGCCTACCTGGACGTCGCCGAGATCGTCCGGGCCGCCCAGCGCGCCGGTGCCGACGCCGTCTACCCCGGTTACGGGTTCCTGTCGGAGAACCCCGAGCTCGCCGAGGCGTGCGCGCGGGCGGGGATCACCTTCGTCGGGCCGAGCGCCGCCGTGCTGGAGCTGACCGGGGACAAGTCCCGCGCGATCGCCGCGGCGCGGGAGGCCGGCCTGCCGGTGCTGCAGGGCACCGAGCCCGGCAGCGACGTCGACGCGCTGATCGCCGCCGCCGAGCGGATCGACGGGCCGGTCTTCGTCAAGGCCGTCGCCGGTGGTGGCGGGCGTGGCATGCGCCGGGTCGACGACAGAGGTGTCGACGGGGCCCAGCTGCGGGGCGCGATCGAGGCGGCCATGCGGGAGGCGGAGTCGGCGTTCGGCGACGCCACCGTCTTCCTCGAGCAGGCCGTCGTCGACCCCCGGCACATCGAGGTGCAGATCCTGGCCGACGGCGCCGGGAACGTGATCCACCTCTTCGAGCGGGACTGCTCGGTGCAGCGCCGGCACCAGAAGGTGGTCGAGCTGGCCCCGGCGCCGAACCTGGACCCGGAGCTGCGCGAGCGGATCTGCGCCGACGCCGTCGCCTTCGCCCGGCACATCGGCTACAGCTGCGCCGGCACCGTGGAGTTCCTGCTCGACCGCGAGGGTCGGCACGTGTTCATCGAGATGAACCCGCGGATCCAGGTCGAGCACACGGTCACCGAGGAGGTCACCGACGTCGACCTGGTGCAGAGCCAGCTGCGGATCGCCGCGGGGGAGACCCTCGCCGACCTGGGCCTGTCCCAGGAGACGGTGCAGCTGCGCGGCGCGGCGCTGCAGTGCCGGATCACCACCGAGGACCCGGCCAACGGCTTCCGCCCGGACACCGGCCGCATCACCGCCTACCGCTCGCCCGGCGGCGCCGGGGTGCGGCTGGACGGCGGCGCCTCCCTCGGCGCGGAGGTGGGCGCCCACTTCGACTCCATGCTGGTCAAGCTGACCTGCCGGGGTCGGACCTGGGACATCGCGGTGGCCCGGGCCCGCCGCGCCGTCGCCGAGTTCCGGATCCGCGGGGTCTCCACGAACATCCCGTTCCTGCAGGCGGTGCTGGACGACCCGGACTTCGCCGCCGGGCAGGTGACGACGTCGTTCATCGAGGAGCGGCCGGAGCTGCTGACCGCGCGCAGCTCCGCCGACCGCGGCACCAAGCTGCTCAGCTACCTGGCCGACGTGACCGTCAACCAGCCCCACGGCGAGCGCCCGCACCTGCTCGACCCCACCGAGAAGCTGCCCGCCGTGGACCTGAACCTGGCCCCGCTGGACGGATCCCGCGACCGGCTGCTGGAGCTCGGCCCCGAGCGGTTCGCCGCCGACCTGCGCGCGCAGACCGCGCTGGCGGTCACCGACACCACCTTCCGCGACGCGCACCAGTCGCTGCTGGCCACCCGGGTGCGCACCAAGGACCTGGTCGCCGTCGCCGGGCACCAGGCGCGGCTGCTGCCCCAGCTGCTCAGCATCGAGGCCTGGGGCGGCGCCACCTACGACGTCGCGCTGCGCTTCCTGCACGAGGACCCGTGGGAGCGGCTGGCGGCGCTGCGCGAGGCGGTGCCCAACGTCTGCCTGCAGATGCTGCTGCGCGGACGCAACACCGTGGGCTACACCGCCTACCCGGAGCAGGTGACGACGGCGTTCGTGGCCGAGGCGGCCCGCACCGGCATCGACGTCTTCCGCATCTTCGACGCGCTCAACGACGTCGGGCAGATGCGCCCGGCGATCGACGCCGTCCGGGAGACCGGGACGGCGGTGGCCGAGGTGGCGCTCTGCTACACCGGCGACCTCTCCGACCCGGCCGAGCCGCTGTACACGCTCGACTACTACCTGGCCCTGGCCGAGCAGATCGTCGCCGCCGGGGCGCACGTGCTGGCGATCAAGGACATGGCCGGCCTGCTCCGGCCGCCGGCCGCGGCCACCCTGGTGCGGGCGCTGCGCGAGCGGTTCGACCTGCCGGTGCACCTGCACACCCACGACACCCCCGGCGGGCAGCTGGCCACGCTGCTGGCGGCCTGGTCGGCCGGGGTCGACGCGGTCGACGGCGCCAGCGCGGCACTGGCCGGGACGACGTCGCAGCCGGCGCTGAGCAGCATCGTCGCGGCGACCGACCACACCGAGCGGGCCACCGGCCTGGACCTGACCGCGGTCAACGACCTGGAGCCCTACTGGGAGGCGGTGCGGCGGGTCTACGCGCCGTTCGAGTCCGGGCTGCCGGCGCCGACCGGGCGGGTCTACACCCACGAGATCCCCGGCGGGCAGTTGTCCAACCTGCGCCAGCAGGCGATCGCGCTGGGCCTGGGGCAGCGGTTCGAGGAGGTGGAGGCGATGTACGCCGCCGCCGACCGGCTGCTCGGCCACCTGGTCAAGGTCACCCCGTCGTCGAAGGTGGTCGGCGACCTGGCGCTCCAGCTGGTCGGCGCCGGGGTGGACGTCGCGGAGTTCGCCGCCGAGCCCGGGCGGTTCGACCTGCCCGACTCCGTCGTCGGCTTCCTCCGCGGTGAGCTGGGCGACCCGCCCGGCGGCTGGCCGGAGCCGTTCCGCACCAGGGCGCTGGAGGGCCGGCGGGAGGCCCAGCCCCCGGCGGAGCTGAGCCAGGAGGACCTGGACGGGCTGGCGGAGGAGCCCCGGCGCACGCTGAACCGGCTGCTGTTCCCCGGCCCGACGGCGGAGTTCGAGGCGCACGCCGACTCCTACGGCGACGTCTCGGTGCTGCCCAGCAAGGAGTTCCTCTACGGGCTGCGGTCCGGCGCCGAGCACTCGGTCGACCTGGAGCCCGGGGTCCGGCTGCTGATCGGCATCGAGGCGGTCTCCGACGCCGACGAGCGCGGGATGCGCACGGTGATGTGCTCCCTGAACGGCCAGCTCCGGCCGATCAGCGTGCGGGACCGGTCCGTCACGTCCGAGGTGCAGCCCACCGAGAAGGCCGACCGCGCCGACCCCGGCCAGGTCGCCGCCCCGTTCGCCGGGGTGGTGACCCTGCAGGTCGGCGAGGGCGACACGGTCGAGGCGGGGGCGGCCATCGCCACCATCGAGGCGATGAAGATGGAGGCGGCGATCACCGCCCCGCGGGCCGGGACGGTGCAGCGGGTGGCGATCAGCGCCGTCCAGCAGGTCGAGGGCGGTGACCTGCTCGTCGTCCTCGGCTGACTCCGACGGTTGTTCGCGGGAAACCGCGCGCGCTTGTTCGCGGGAAACCGCGCGCGCTTGTTCGCGGGAAAGCGCGCGCGCTTGCTCGCGGGAAAGCGCGCGGCGGAGCCGGCCGCAGGAGGATTCCGCGCCGTCACATCGGCGCGGTAGGAAGACCGTCGTGACATCCCCGTCCCGCACCGTCAGCCGGCCTTCCCGCGCCGGTCACCTGCTCGCCCAGCTCTCCACCCCGGCCCGCCGGTTCCTCCGCACCGAGGCGTCCAGCGCGGTGCTGCTGGTCGTCGGCACCCTGCTGGCCCTCCTGTGGGCCAACTCCCCGTGGGGCGACTCCTACGAGCGGGTGTGGCACACCGAGTTCGCCGTGCAGCTGGGCTCCACCGAGGTCGCCATGGACCTGCGGCACTGGGTCAACGACGGCCTGATGGTGTTCTTCTTCTTCCTCATCGGGATGGAGGTGCGCCGGGAGCTGTCGATGGGCGAGCTGACCCAGCGCAGCCGGCTGTCGGTGCCGGCCCTCGGCGCGATCGCCGGGCTGGTGGTGCCCGCCGGCATCTACCTGGCGATCAACGCCGGCGGCCCGGGCGCGCAGGGCTGGGGCATTCCGATGGCCACCGACACCGCCTTCGTGCTCGGCGCCCTCGCCCTGGTCGGCAACCGCGCCCCGACCCAGCTGCGGGTCTTCCTGCTCTCCCTGTCGGTCGTCGACGACATCGGCGCGCTCACCGTGATCGCGGTCTTCTACTCCGAGGACATCGACCTGGTGGCCCTGGGCGTCGCGGCGCTGTGCGTCCTCGCCTTCGGGTGGCTCACCAAGCTGCAGGTGTGGCGCGGGCCGGCCTACTTCGCCGTCGGCGTGGTCATGTGGCTGGCGATGCACGCCTCCGGGGTGCACGCGACCATCGGCGGGGTGGTGCTGGGCCTGCTGGTCACCGCCTACACCCCGCGCCGCGCCGCAGTCGAGTCCGCGGGCACGCTGGCCCGCGCCTTCCGGCAGGCCCCGGACGTCGCCCTGGCCCGGCGGGCGAAGCTCTCGGTGGAACGGGCCATCTCGCCCAACGAGCGGATCGGCGCGCTGCTGGTGCCGTGGAGCGGCTACGTCGTCGTCCCGATCTTCGCCCTGGCCAACGCCGGGGTGCAGCTCAGCGGCGCGGTGCTGGAGCGGGCGCTCACCTCGCCGGTCACGATCGGGGTCTTCCTCGGTCTGGTCGTCGGCAAGTTCGTCGGCATCGGGCTGTTCTCCACGCTGGCGGTGAAGTTCGGCATGGGCTCGCTGCCGCCCAGCGTGACCCTGCCCAGCGTCTGGGGTGGCGCCGCCTTCTCCGGGCTGGGGTTCACCGTCTCGCTGTTCGTCGCCGACCTGGCCTTCGACGACCCGGTGCTGCGCGAGGAGGCGATGATCGGCGTGCTGGCTGCCGGGGTGGTCGCCGCGGTCCTGGGCGCCGTCTGGTTCTGGGCACTGGGCCGCCGCACGCCGCAGGTCGCCGAGACCGGTCCCCGCCGCCTCGACCCGCCGGTCGACCCGGAGGTCGACCACCTGCGCGGCCACGTCGACGCGCCGCTGACGCTGGTGGAGTTCGGCGACGTCGAGTGCCCGTTCTGCGGCCGCGCGACCGGGGTGGTCGAGGAGCTGCGCCGCCGGTTCGGCGACGACCTGCGCTACGTGTTCCGGCACCTGCCGCTGCCCGACGTGCACCCGCACGCCGAGCTCGCCGCCGAGGCCACCGAGGCCGCGGGCGCCCAGGGCGCGTTCTGGGCGATGCACGACCGGCTCTACGCCCACCAGGACCAGCTGGAGGCCGACCAGCTGCTCGACCACGCCGCCGCCCTCGGCCTGGACCTCGGCCGGTTCGCCGAGGAGCTGGGGTCCGGGGTGCACGCCGCGCGGGTCCGCACCGACGTCGTGGGCGCCGAGGCCAGCGGCGTGCAGGGCACCCCGACGTTCTTCGTCAACGGCGTCCGGCACGACGGACCGACCACCACCGAGGCGCTCGCCGCCGCGCTGGTCGCCTCCGACCCCCGCGGTCCGGGCCACGGCGGCCTGCTGCCGGCGACCGAGCCGGTGGCGCCGGTGCCGTCGTTGCGGATCTTCTCCCCGCCGGCGCAGCTGCCGGCGGTCGACGTGCTGCCCGGCGGCCCGTTCACCGAGACGCCCGACGACGGCTCCTCCCCGCGGCTGTCCGACGCGCACATCGCCGTGTTCCGCCGGGTGGGCCGGCGGCAGGCCACGGTGCGCGGCCAGGTGCTGCTGCGCTCGGGCCAGGCGGAGTTCGACTTCTTCGTCGTCCTCTCCGGGGCGATCGCGGTGGTCGAGGGGCCGCTCGACCACGGCGCGGACGGCGGCACGCGGGTCGTGGCCGTCCACGGCCCGGGCCGGTTCCTGGGCGGGCTGAACATGCTGGCCGGGCAGCGGCCGGTGCGGTCGTTCGTGGTCGCCGAGGACGGCGAGGTGCTGGTGCTCAGCCTGGAGCAGCTGCGCGCCGTCTTCGCCCGCGACCGCGGCCTGGCCGACGTCGTCACGCGGTCGTTCCTGCTGCGCCGGGCGATCCTCATCGGGCAGGCGACCGGGCTGCGGGTGGTCGGCGACCGGCGCTGGCCGGCGAGCGTCGCGCTGCGCGAGCAGCTGGCCGAGGACGGGGTCCCGCACACCTGGCTGGACCCGGCCGACGACGACGCCGCCCGCCGGCTGCTCGCCGAGGCCGGTGCGGAGGGGGCGACCTCCCCGGTGGTGCTCACCCCCGACGGCCGGGTGCTGGTCGAGCCGACCCGCGACGACCTGGCCCGGTTCGCCGGCACCGCCCGCGACCTGACCACCACCTGAGGAGCCGGCGTGCGTTCCCTCGACGAGGAGCTCACCGACCTGGCCGACCACTACCGGTGGTTCGCCGAGGTCGAGGCCGCACCGGTCTCCCCGCGGTATGCCGAGCTGTCCGCCGCGGTCGCCGGGGACGTCGACGTGCTCGCCTTCCTCGGCACCCTGCCGACGGCGAAGCGGCAGGCCAACCTGCTGCTGGGGGCGCTGCAGCACCTGCACGGCGGGCCGCCGGCGGACGCCGCGCAGCTGCACGAGCGGGTGCTGGGCGACGCCGACCGGCTGCGGGCGACGATGCTCGCCCGGGCCACCCAGACCAACGAGGCCGCCCGCTGCGCCGCCCTGCTGCCGCTGCTGGCCGGCCTGCCCGGGCCGCTGGCGCTGATCGAGGTGGGTGCCTCGGCCGGCCTGTGCCTGTACCCCGACCGGTACGGCTACGAGTACTCCGGCGGCGTCCGGGTCGGGCCCGCGTCGAGCCCCGTGCAGCTGCGCTGCGCCACCACCGGCAGCGGCCCGGTGCCGACCGACGTGCCGCGGGTGGTGCGCCGGGCGGGGATCGACCTCAACCCGCTCGACCCGGCCGACCCCGACGACGTCGCCTGGCTGCAGGCGCTGGTCTGGCCGGGGATGGAGCAGCGTCGGGACCGGCTGACCGCCGCCGCCGCGATCGCCGCCCGGGAGCCGGCCGAGCTGGTCCGTGGTGACCTCGTGGCGGAGCTGCCCGGGCTGGTGGCCGGCATGCCCGCCGACGCCACCGTCGTGGTGTTCCACACCGCGGTGCTCGCCTACCTGCCGGCGGCGGAGAAGGAGTCGTTCGTCGAGCTGGTCGGCGGGCTGCCGGTGCGGTGGGTCTCCCAGGAGAGCGTCGGGGTGCTCCCCGCCGTCGCGGCGCGGCTGCCGGATGCCCCGGCCGCGGACGAGCGCCGGTTCCTGCTCGCGCTGGACGGTGCGCCGCTGGCGTACACCGATCCGCACGGCGGCCGCATCGACTGGCTCCCCACCGCGGCCGCGCTGAGCGGTCGGGACGAAGAGCTGAGCGGTCGGGACGGAGAACGGTGAGCATCGCCGTCCGGCGCGCCGGCCCGGACGACAGCGACCAGGTCGCGGCGCTGCGGCAGGCGTGGACCGAGGAGGACGCCGGTGGCCCGGTCGCGGACGACGACTTCGAGGATCGGCTGGGCGACTGGCTGGCGGCGGAGGCCGATCGCCGCGTCGTGCTGCTCGCCGAGGAGGACGGGCGGCCGGTCGGGATGGTCAACCTGGCGTTCTTCACCCGGATGCCGCGGCCGGGGAGGCCGGCCTCGTCCTGGTGCTACCTGGGGAACGCATTCGTCGTCGCCGCTCGTCGGAGCGCCGGCATCGGTGCCCGGTTGCTGAGCGCTGCCGAGGACCTCGCCCGCGAGAGGGGGTGCGTGCGCATCGTGCTCTCGCCCACCGAACGCTCGCGACCGCTCTACGAGCGGAGTGGCTTCGGACCGGCCACCATGCTGCTGGCCAAGCCGCTCGACTGATCGGCGCATCCTCGAGTGTCGGCCCCGTGATCAACAGGCTGACGGGGGCGGGCCCGAGGTCAGCTGCGCATGTGGGCCAGGAAGCCGGTCATCTCCGCGCGCAGCTTCTCCGCCAGCTGCGAGAGCCCCGGCGACGCCGTCCCCAGCGGGTCGGAGGCGCCCCCGTCGACGGCGGTGGTGATGCCGTCGACCAGGCCGGTCATGTCCGCCACCGTCGTCCCCACGTTGGTCATCACCTCGGACACGTCGCCGCAGGCGGCGCGCACCGACGCCACCTGGGCGGTGACCCGCTCGGTGGCGCTCGCGGTCTGGTCGGCCAGGTCCTTGACCTCCGACGCCACGACGGCGAAGCCCTTGCCGGCCTCCCCGGCCCGGGCGGCCTCGATCGTCGCGTTGAGCGCCAGCAGCCGGGTCTGCGCGGCCACCGAGTCGATCAGCGCGATGACCTCCTTGATCTCGGTGGAGGACCGGTCGAGGGAGACCACGCTGTCCTCGGCGCGGCCGACCTCGGTACCGGCCGACGCGGCGGCCCCGGTCAGCCCGGCGGCCGAGGCGCTGAGCTCGGTCGCCGCCGTCGCCACCTGCTCGGACATCGCCAGCACCACCGACTCGAACTCGTCGGCCAGCGCCAGCCGGGCGGCCGCTGCCTCGGTCACGCGGGTGGCCGAGGCGCGCATCGCCTCCCCGGCCTGGTTGAGGATCCCGGCGCTGCGGCGGTACGCCCCCGGGAGTCCCCGCTCGAGCACCCGCCGGTGGAAGCGCCCGTCGGCGGCGGAGGTCAGCGCGGCGCCGGCCTCGCGCACGAAGGTGTCGGAGACGTCGAGCAGCTGGTTGACGCCGTCCTGCAGCTCGCGGAGCTCGGGGACGTCGCGGGACCCGGCCACCGCCCGGCTGCGGGCCTCCAGGTCACCGGTGGCCGCGGCGCGGCACACCCGGCTGAGCTCGGCGACGAAGGCCCGGTAGACCGCCAGCTCCTGCTCGGCCGACGTGCTCGTCGACGATCGGCGACCCATGCTCAGGACCCACCTTCGGAGATCAGCGACCACACGAACTGGTCGTAGGACTGCCCGCGCTCGGCCAGCAGCGTGCCGAGCAGCGCCGTGGAGGCCTCGACCGCCGCCCGGCCGTTGGGCTGGGCGCGCTCGGCGGCGCGCAGCTGCGCGTAGACGCCGCTCACCGCGGCGATCGCGGGGCGGGTCGGGGCACGCCGGCTGGAGTGGTAGCCGACGATCCCGCCCCGGGTGTCGTAGCTGGGGGTCACGTTCGCCAGCACCCAGTAGTACGCGCCGTCGGCGGCCAGGTTGTTCACGTAGGCGAACACCTCCTGACCGGCGGCGACGGTGTCCCACAGCAGCTTGAACACGGCCTTGGGCATGTCGGGGTGCCGGATCAGGTTGTGCGGCTGGCCGAGGACCTCGTCCTCCTCGTACCGCGACACCCGCAGGAACGACTCGTTGGCGTAGGTGATCACCCCGCGCGGATCGGTCTTGGAGACGATCAGGTCGTCGGGCTCCAGCACCCGCTCCTGACCGGTGGGGCGCACCGCCCGCCGCTGGTCCCGGGCCGCCGTCCCCGCCGTCGTCACCTGTGCCGCCTCCTTGCTGCCGAACGTCTGCTCCGGCAGTTCTCGGCAGGCGGGGCGGCGAACGGAACGGCTGAGCGGGGAACCTGGGGGTCAGGCCGACCAGGTCGTGTTCGGGGGGCGCTGGTAGCCGATGGTGTGCGGGACGAAGAAGGACAGGTCGTCGGTGATCAGCCCGTCGGACTCCCGGATGCCCAGCCCGGCGGCCTCGCCGTCGACCACCCAGGCGCCGAGCACCGGGTGGTGCGGCCCGTCGGGGCCGGGGAAGTCCGGCAGCGCGCACAGCTGCTGCACGACCCAGCCCTCGGCGCCGTACTGCCCGCCCTGCGCGGCCAGCACCTCGCCGCCGGGGGCGACCAGCTCGACGTTGCCGCCCTCCCGGCCGAACAGCGGCTTGCGGGCGTACCCGGTCGCCTCCAGCTCGCGGGCGCGCGGGTCGTCGGCGAAGAACGCCGGCAGCAGGTACCGGGAGATCACCGGGTCGTGCTCGTAGCGCTGCCACAGCACCGGCAGCAGGCCCTTGTTCGACCAGAGCATCTTCCAGATCGGCTCGACCCACGTCGTGCCGTCCGGATCGCGGAGGTCGGCGATCACCGAGGGGCCGTAGGCGTCCTCGAGCAGCCACTCCCAGGGGTAGAGCTTGAAGACGACGTCGAGCCGGTTGCCCTTCGGGTCGTAGAACCGGGCGTCGCCGGTGTCCAGCCCGATCTCCTCGGTGGTGAGGACGACGGCCTCGTACCCGGCCCGCTGCACGGTGTCGGCGAGGTAGGCCACGGTCATCCAGTCCTCGCCGCTGCGGTCACCGGAGGTCCAGGCCAGGTGCACCGTCGGCCTGCGGTGGTGCTGGCCCTCCCAGCGGGAGAGGTTGCGCTGCCACGCGGCGACCAGCTTGTCGTCGAGCTGGTTCCACTGGTCCCGGCCCTGCCCGGTCTCCAGGTGCCACGCCCACTGCACGACCGCTGCCTCGACGAGCGAGGTCGGGGTGTCGGCGTTGAACTCCAGCAGCCGGGGGGTGGCCTTGCCGTCCCACCACAGGTCGAACCGGCCGTAGACGCTGGGCGGTTCGGCGTCCCAGGTGGCCCGGACGACGTCGCGGGCGTCGCGCGGGATGCGCATCCGGTCCAGCAGCCGCTCGTCGGCCAGCGCCACGTCCCCGGCCTCCACGCAGGCGGCGAACAGCTGGTCGGTGACGTCGGCGAGGGTGTCGATCTCGTCGGCGGTGAAGTCGTAGAAGACGTCCTCCCGCCAGTAGGAGCGCGGGTCCTCGCCGGGCACGGTCGTCTTGTTGTAGACCAGCCCCTGGCTCTCGATCTCGGCCTCCCAGCCGAGCCGGGCCTTGCCGTACAGCCGTCTCACGACCCGACGCTGCCGCTGCCGACCCGCCCCGAGCCGATCCCGCCGGAGACCCGGGTGCCGGAGCTCACCCGGCCGGAACCGGGCAGTCCGGCGCGCGTCCGGGCGGAGGTGTCGGACGGGTTCACCCGGGTGGCGGCCCCGGTGTACTGCTGCGGGATCGTCTGGCCCACCGCGTACCGGTTCCCGCCGAACCCGCCGAGCAGGAAGAAGTAGGGGATGCCGCCGACGTAGCCGCCGTTGTTCTCGGCCTCCTCGCACAGCTCCTCGTCGACGACCTGGTCCTGCTCGTCGACGCAGTAGACCCGCTCGGCCTCCACGTCGTCCTCGCCGGAGCCGTACCCGCCGGTCCCGCACGCGGACAGGAAGCCCATGGCCGCGCCGGTCAGGCTGACGGTGCCGATGGCCGCGCGCACCCGGTTGCTCCTCGACGTGCTCACCGTCTGCACTCCTCCTGCCGCGCTCTGCCGGACCCGCACATGCTGTCGGACGGCGGCCCGGTCCGCGCACCCGGCCTGCGGAACCCGCCCTGCGGCACATCCTCACAGCCCCGCCCCAGGAGCGGGAGGTGCCGTGCACAGCCGCGCTGCCGACCGTCTCCTCTGTACACCCCCCGAGCAGGAGGACGACCGATGACCGAGCCCCACCGCCCCGGTGGGGCCGAGTCGCCGCCACCGCCTGACCGGGCGACCCCGGGTGGACGGCGGCGAGGTGGGTAGTCGCGGGCATGGACCTCGCAGCGCACCGGACCGGTTCCGGCGACCCCCTCGTCCTCGTGCACGGGCTGGGCGGCTCCTGGCGCTCCTGGGACCCGGTGCTCCCCGGCCTGGCCGCGGCGCGCGAGGTGGTGGCGGTGGACCTGCCCGGGTTCGCCGGCGACACCCCGCCGCTGCCGGACCCCACCTTCGGTTCGCTGACCGACGCGGTGGCCGACTGGCTGCGGGCCCAGGGGCTGGCCGACGCCCCACTGGTCGGCAGCTCGCTGGGCGCCCGGGTGGTGCTGGAGCTGTCCCGGCGGGGGCTGGGCGGGGACGCCGTGGCACTGGACCCGGGCGGGTTCTGGACCGACCGGGAGGCCGCGGTCTTCCTGGCCAGCCTGCGCGCCTCGATCGCGCTGGTCCGCCGGATCCGGCCGGCCCTGCCCGCGGTGCTGGGCAACCCGGTCGGGCGGACGGCGCTGCTGGCCCAGTTCTCCGCCCGCCCGTGGGCGCTGGACGCCGGGGTGGTCACCCGCGAGCTCACCGGGTACGCGGAGTCGCCGTCCTTCGACGCGGTCCTCACCGACCTGGCCCGCGGGCCCCGCCAGCAGGGTGCCCCGGCCGGGTCGCTGCCGGGGCGGCTGACCATCGGCTGGGGACGGCGGGACCGGGTGACCCTGGCCCGACAGGCGGCCCGGGCGAGGAAGGCCTTCCCCGACGCCGAGCTGCACTGGTTCGGCGGCTCCGGCCACTTCCCGATGTGGGAAGTGCCGGCGGAGACCGTCGACCTCGTGCTCGCCGCGGCCGCCCGCCGATGAGTTCCCCGGCGCCGGCCGGTCTGACTGGTGACGGGACCGGACGGCGGTCCCCCGAACCGAGGAGCTCCCCGTGCGCACCATCTTCGTCAACCTGCCGGTCACCGACCTGGAGCGGGCCAAGGCCTTCTACGCGGCGCTCGGCTTCACCAACAACGCCCAGTTCACCGACGACACGGCCGCCGCGATGGTGATCGAGGAGAACATCCTGGTGATGCTGCTGACCCGGGAGAAGTTCGCCGGGTTCCTGGCCGGCCCGATCGGCGACCCGGCGCAGGCCACCTCGGTGCTGAACGCGATCTCCGCGGCCGACCGGGCGGAGTGCGACGACCTGCTGGCCCGGGCGCTGGCCGCCGGTGGCAAGCCCTGGCAGCCGGCCCAGGACCACGGGTTCATGTACGGCACCAGCTTCACCGACCCGGACGGCAACGTCTGGGAGGCGGCGTGGATGGACCCGGCCGCCCTGGAGGGCTGACCGATGGACCACGCGACGACGGTGTAGGTGGCAAAGTCGTCATCACTCGCTACATTGTCGGGGTGACCGCCGCCCGCCCCGCCGTCGGCGCCCTGCTGACCCTCGCCGCGGCGGGGGTCTTCGCGATCAACGGCACGGTCTCCGCGCTGGCGCTGCGGGCCGGCATCCCGCCGACGAACCTGACCGCGCTGCGCTGCACCGGCGCGGCGATCGCCCTGCTCATGGGCCTGGCCGTCCTCGCCCCGGAGCGGCTGCGGCTGCGCCGGCGGGAGGTCCCGTTCGTCGCCGTCCTCGGCGTGGTCGGGATCGCGCTGACCCAGTTCCTCTTCTACGTCGCCATCGACGGCCGGCTGCCGGTCGGCATCGCGCTGGTCTTCGAGATGACCGCACCGGTCTTCATCGCGCTCTACGTGTGGCTGGTCCGGCGGGAGCAGGTGCGCCGCCGGATGTGGCTGGCGCTGGCCCTCTCCCTCGGCGGCCTGGTGCTGGTCGCCGAGGTCTGGGCGGGCGGCGGCTCGCTGGACCCGGTCGGCGTGGCGGTCGCCCTCACCGCCGCGGTCTGCCTGGCCACGTACTACCTGGTGGGCGAGCGCGGCACGGTCGACCGGGACCCGATGGCGCTGACCGCCTGGAGCTTCGGCGCCGCCGCGGTGTTCTGGGCGGTCGCCGCCCCCTGGTGGCGGTTCGACGCCGGGGTCCTCGCCGAGCGGGTGCCGGTGTCCCTCGGCGACGTCGAGGTGCCGGCCTGGGTGCTGGTCGGCTGGATCGCCGTGCTCGGCGCCGCCCTGCCCTTCTGGCTCTCGCTGGCCGCGCTGCGCCACCTGCCGCCGACCACCGCCGGGATCCTGGCCACGGCCGAGCCGGTGCTGGCCGCGATCGTCGCCTGGCTGTGGGTCGAGCAGGTGCTCACCGGGTGGCAGATCGCCGGTGGCGCCGTCGTCCTGACCGGCATCGTGCTCGCCCAGACCGCCCGCACGACGGAGTCCGCCCCGCTGCCGGAGACCGTGCCCACCTGATCGGCGGGTGGGGCGCGTGCCTTCCGGTCGCGCCCGACCGGTCGTGCCGGGAGGCTGGCAGCGTGCGAGTTCTCGTCACCGGCGCGTCGGGGTTCATCGGCGGCAGGCTGACGCCTGCCCTGGAGGCGGCCGGGCACGAGGTCCGCGCGATGACCCGGCACCCGGACACCTACTCCGGGGCCGGCACACCGGTACCGGGGGACGTCGGAGACGAGGCGTCGCTGCGCACCGCGCTGGCCGGCTGCGCGGCCGCCTACTACCTGGTGCACTCGCTGGACTCCGCGGACTTCCAGGAGAAGGACGCCGCGGCCGCCCGTGCCTTCGCCCGGGCCGCGGCCGACGCCGGCCTCCGCCGGATCGTGTACCTCGGCGGGCTCGGCAACGACGCCGACGACCTCTCGGCCCACCTGCGCAGCCGCCGCCAGGTCGAGCGGCTGCTCGGCGAGACGGGCGTGCCGGTGACCGTGCTGCGGGCCGGGATCGTGATCGGCCACGGCGGGGTCTCCTGGGAGATGACCCGCCAGCTCGTCGCCCACCTGCCGGCGATGGTCACCCCGCGCTGGGTGCACACCCGGACCCAGC
Organism: Modestobacter sp. SYSU DS0875; assembly: GCF_054050915.1. Classification (NCBI taxonomy): domain Bacteria; kingdom Bacillati; phylum Actinomycetota; class Actinomycetes; order Geodermatophilales; family Geodermatophilaceae; genus Modestobacter; species Modestobacter sp. SYSU DS0875. Next base: position 47,804 of record NZ_JBJHAH010000013.1, read on the forward strand.
CGATCGCGGTCGCCGACGTCGTCCGGTACCTGGTCGGTGTGCTGGAGGCGCCGGAGGCCGAGGGGCGGGCGTTCGACGTCGGCGGCCCCGAGGTGCTCGAGTACCTGGAGATGCTCACCCGGGTCGCGGAGATCCAGGGCCGCCGGCTGCTGGTCGTGCCGGTGCCGCTGCTGAGCCCGAAGCTCTCGTCCCGCTGGTTGTCGCTGGTCACCGACATCGACGTGCAGACCGGCCGGTCGCTGATCGAATCGATGACCAACGAGGTGGTGGTGCGGGACGACGCGATCCGCCGGGTGCTCCCGTTCGACCCGATGACCTACGACGAGGCGGTGCTCACCGCGCTGGGTGAACGGGCCCGCGAACGCCGGGAGGCCCGTTCGGCGAAGGCCTCGGGGCGGGTGGGATGACCCGCCGCAAACGGCGGCTGGGGCAGTCGCTGTGGTCCGACGCACGGCTGACCCGCATGCTGGCCCGGGCGCCGTCCTGGCTGGTGGACAAGGTGCCGCGGGACCACCGCGAGTCCGACGAGGCCTTCCGTCGCCGTCGCCGGGTGACCGCCGGGGTCTCCCTGGCCGGGGCCGGGCTGCTCGGGGTCTCGCTGGCGCAGAAGCCCAACTCGACGTCGTTCTACGCGCTGACGCTGGGCGTGGCCGGCACCTGGGTCGCCGGGGGCATCGCCTCGGGCCCGCTGCACCTGGGCTGGGTGCAGACGCCGCAGGCCACGCTGCGCCGCCCGCTGCTCACCCCGCTCGTCGCCGGGACGGCCGCCTTCGCGTGCTTCTACGGCGCGGCGCTGGTGGCCAAGCGCATCCCGCCGCTCGACGCCGCCATCACCCGGGTGCTGCGGTACGCCCAGCAGGGCTCGACGCCACTGGTGCTCACCACCGCGCTGGCCAACGGCGTCGCGGAGGAGGTGTTCTTCCGCGGGGCGCTGTACGCGGCGGTCGGCGCCGAGCACCCAGTGCTGAAGTCCTCCGCCGTCTACACGCTGGCCACCGTCGCGACCCGCAACCCGGCCCTGGTGCTCGCCTCGGTGCCGATGGGCCTGCTGTTCGCGTTCCAGCGGCGGGTCACCGGCGGCATCCAGGCGCCGGTCCTCACCCACGCCACGTGGTCGGTGCTGATGCTGCGGTTCCTGCCGCGGTTGTTCGCCGACGAGACCTCGATCGACGACCCGCACCCGGCCCAGGCGGCTCGCCGTGCCGGTCCGTGCTGACGGGCGGGCCCGGAGGTGGCAGTCTCACCGTCCGTGACCGCCGTCCCGCCGCTGCCGCCCCCCTTCCGGGCCGGGCACTGAGGGTGGGGTCCCCGGACGCCGCCGAGCGCGCTCGGCGGGAGGAGGAGGTGCGCGCGGCCACCAACGCCGTGCTGCGCCGCATCGACCCGCCGCTGCCGCACGCAGCAGCCGGCCCGCTCGCCGGGGTGCGGGTCGGGCTGACGGACAACATCGACACCGCCGGGCTGCCCACCACCTGCGGCTCGGCGTACTTCGCCGACCGGGTTCCCGACGCCGACGCCGTCGTCGTCACCCGGCTGGCCGCGGCCGGCGCGCAGATGGTCGCCAAGCTGAACCTCTCGGAGTTCGCCGTCGGGCTGACCAGCCAGAACTCCGCCGCCGGCCCGGTCCGCAACCCGTGGGCGCTCGACCGGCTGCCCGGGGGCTCCAGCGGTGGTGCCGGCGCGGCCGTCGCCGCCGGCCTGGTCGACCTGGCGCTCGGCACCGACACCGGCGGCTCGGTGCGGCTGCCGGCCGCCGCCTGCGGGGTGACCGGACTGCGGCCGGGGATCTCCGTCGTGCCGGACGCCGGCACCTTCCCCGTCTGCGAGCTGGTCGACACCGTGGGACCGCTGGCCCGCACCGTCGAGCTCGTCGCCCGCGCCTTCGCCGTCCTGGCCGGCCGGCGGCCGCGCACCCTGCGCCCGGCCGTGCCCCGGCGGATCGGCGTCCCCGAGGCGTGGTTCGACGACCTGGACCCCGGCGTCGCCGAGGTGGTCGCGGCGGCCGCGGGCGTGTTCGCCGACGGCGGCGCCGAGCTGGTGCCGGTGACCGTGCCGGGGATCAGCGTCGCGCAGGACGTGCTGTACACGATCGTCTACTCCGGCATCGCCGACCTGCACCGCGAACGGCTGGCCACCCCGGAGCTCTTCCAGCCCGACACGCTCGCCCGGCTGCGGGTGGGCGAGGGCGTCTCCGAGGGCGACCGGGCCGGGGCGCTGCGGGTGCGGGCGGAGTACCAGCGCGGCCTGGAGGAGGTCCTGGGGCAGGTCGACGTGCTGCTCACGCCGACCCTGCCGGCCGACGTCCCGCCGGCGGTGGCCGCCGACGACGTGCTCACCCTGACCCGCCGCCTGGGCGCGCTGACGGCGCCGTGGTCGCTGCACGCCGGCCCCACGCTCGCGCTGCCGGTCGGCCGGCACCCCGTCTCCGGCCTGCCGGTCGGGGCGCAGCTGACCGCCGCGGTCGGTGGCGAGGACCTGCTGCTGGACGCCGGCGCCTGGTTCCAGCAGCAGACCGGCTGGCACACCGAGCATCCACCCTGCCGGGCCGACTGACCCGGCCCGCGGTCGCCGGTCCCCGGCTCAGGCGCCGGCCACCTCGCCGGTGGCCGCCAGGGTCCGGACGGCGGCCTCCCGGTCCGCGGCGGCGAGCAGCTGTCCTGCGGTGGTCAGCGTGATCCCGCGGTCGGCCACCCCGCGCAGCACCTCCGGCAACGCCCGGACCTCCACCTCGCGGCGGGCGGCCAGGTTCCGGGTGAAGGTGGTGCCGGGCTGGAAGGTCCCCCGGCCCAGCCCGTCGTGCAGGCAGACCACGTCCCCGGCCCGGACCGTGCCGGCGACGTGGCCGGCGACCACCTCCGGGGTGCCGACCCCGTCGGGACCGCGGGTGCAGGACCAGATCCAGACCTCGTGGCCGAGCTCCGCGCAGACCCGGAGCCCGTACCCGGTCAGCTTGCCCCGGGCGGGGCGGAAGGCGGTCAGCGGCTGCTGGACGAGCGCCTCGACCTCCTCCTTGCCGCGGACGATCTCCTCGCGGACCTGGGCCGGCGAGATCCTGGTCTGATCCAGGTGGCTCCAGGTGTGGTTGCCGATCTCGTGCCCGGCGGCGACGATCTCGCGCAGCAGGTGGGGATGGGTGACCGCGTTGTGGCCCATCACGAGGAAGGTGGCGGTGACCCCGGCCGCGGCCAGCGCCGCGAGCACCTGCGGGGTGTACTCCGGGGTCGGGCCGTCGTCGAACGTCAGCGCCGCCAGGGGCCGCTGGACCGGCAGCGACCAGACGACCCGCGGCGCGCCCCAGCGACCGGGCTCCTCCCAGACCTCCGGGAACGCGGCACCGACCCCCTGCCCCGAGGTGCCGTCGGCCGGGGGGCGGGGCGCCGGGACGAGGTCCGCCGCGAGCGCGCCGGAGGCGGCCTCGGTCATGGCGGCCGAGCCGAGCCCCAGTGTCACGCCGGTCGCGCCGGCGCCCAGCAGGAACCGCCGCCGGCTCGTGCCCCCCGCCATCCGTCGCTCCCTCTGCTCTTCCCGCCCGGATCCCGGCCGGGTGCAGGCGCACGGCTGGTCGGTCGGCGGACGCTAACCCAGGAGGCCCGGCCCGGCCGGTGCACCGGCCGGGCGTGTCGCCGCGGGAGGGGAGGAGCGTCGGCCGGGCCCGACAGGCGCCGCAGGCCCGGCCGCCTTAGCGTGATCGCGTGACCAGCCGGCTGGTGGCACCACCGCGCGCGGTCGACGCGGCGCCGCCCCCGGTGCACGCGCCTGTGCGGCTGCGTGGCGTCGACGCCCTGCGCGGGCTGGCGGTCGTCGGGATGCTCGCCGTCGACAACCGCGGGAACGACCGGATCACCCGCCAGCTGCAGCATGCCGAGTGGGACGGGCTGCACGTGGCCGACGTCGTCTTCCCCGTCTTCCTGGTCGTGGTCGGCGTCTCGATGCCGTTCTCCCGGCGGGCCACCCGGCCGTGCGACGTCCTGGTCCGGGTGCTGAAGCTCGGCCTGCTGGGTTGGTTGGTGGTCACCGCGAAGTACGGCCTGGGCGCCACCGGGGCCGGCGTGCTCGGCCACATCGCGGGCGCCTACCTGCTGTGCTGGCTCCTGCTCCGGCTCCCCCGGGCGGTGCAGCCGGTCGCGGCGGTCGCCGTCCTCGCGGGGTTGACCCTGGCCACGCAGCTGGCCGGGGCGTCACCGGCGCGGTCCTGGGGGCAGGCCGTCGACGGCGCCCTCGGCGTGCCCTTCTCCGCGGAGGCCCCCCACTCCTACGTCGGCAGCGCGATCACCGTCTTCATCGGCGTGCTGGCGGGCCGGGCGCTGCAGTCCGCCACCGGGCATGCCGTGCTCGCCCGGCTGGCCGGCGGAGGGACGGCGCTCCTGGTCACCGGGTTGGCGCTGACCCCGCTGACCTCGCTGAACAAGCGGCTGTGGTCGCCGTCGTTCGTGCTGGTCACCGGTGGGATCGCGGTGCTGGCGCTGGCGGCGCTGCACTGGCTGGCCGACCAGCGGGGCGTGCGCCGCCCCTTGCGGCCGGCGGAGGTGCTGGGCGCCAACGCCATCGTGGCCTTCGTCTTCTCCGAACTGGTCTTCCGCGCTGCGCTGGGCGATGCGGTGCAGCCGGCCGTCGACAGCTGGGTCACCGGTCTGGTGGGGGCAACGCCCTCGGCCTGGCTCTACGCTGCCGCATCGGTCGCGGTCGTCTGGGCGGTGTGTGCGCTGCTGCTCCGCCGTGGGGTCGTCGTCCGGGTCTGAGCAGCGCGGGTGGGGCTGCGCGGCTCAGCTGCGGGCGGCCCGGATGGTCACGGTGGTGCCCTCGGGGCCGGGCGTCGCGGTGATGTCGGCGAAGGCGCTCATCAGCATCCCGCCACGGCCGCGGTCCATGCTCGGGACCCGCTCACGCCACTGGCCGTAGTCGCGCACGGTGATGACGACCGTGTCGGCGCCGGCCTCGCCGGTGACGTCGAAGAAGGGCTCGCTCGGGTCCTGGGCGTGCTCGATCGCGTTGGTCGCCGCCTCGCACGCGGCCAGCGTCAGGTCGTAGGCCTGGTCCTCGTCGAGCTCTGCCGCGGTGAGGAACCGGCGCAGCGCCCGGCGCAGCCCGGCGATCGACTGCGGCACGGAGGCGAACCGCCAGCGCTCCCGGGAGACGCCGTCGCCGGCCGGGGGCGGTGGAGGGGTGGGCACGTGCACGGCGGGCCGGCGGCTGGCCGGGACCAGTGACCGCACGTCCGGGGCGAGAGGCGCGGTGGCGGCCGCCGGGGGCGGCGGCGCCGGGCGGCTCCGGCCGGCGCGCTCCACCGCGACCCGGACCCGGTGCACCAGCTCGGCGCCCTGGAACGGCTTGGCGAGGTGGTCGTCGGCGCCGGCGGCCAGGCCCTCCACCGCGGCCTCCTGCCCGGCCCGGGCGGTCAGCATGATCACCGGGATCGACCGGGTGCCGGGGTCGGCCTTCAACCGGCGGAGGAGCTCGAACCCGTCGACCCGCGGCATCATCACGTCGGTGACCACCACGTCCGGCCGGTGCTCGGCGACGCTGTGCAGCGCCTCCTCGCCGTCGGCGCAGGTGCGCACCGCCCAGATCGGGGAGAGCAGGCGGATCAGGTAGCTGCGCATGTCGGCGTTGTCGTCGACGACCAGCACCGTCGCCGTCGCGCCCGGGGGTGCGACCGGATCCGGCAGCACCGCGACGTCCTGCTCCCAGCCGGCGGCGGTGCCGCGGGCGGCCTCGGAGGGGGCCGGCGGGGTGTCGCCGTCCGGCGCGGCGTCGGGGGAGCCGAAGGGCACGGTGACGGTGAACGTGCTGCCGACGCCGGGCTCGCTGGCCACGGTGACCGAGCCGCCGTGCAGGTCCACCAGCTCGCGGACCAGCGCCAGACCGATGCCGGTGCCCTCCCTGGTCCGCGCCGCGGAGCCCTGCACCCGGTGGAAACGGTCGAAGACCAACGGCAGCTCCGCGGCGGGGATGCCGATGCCGCTGTCGCGGACGGTGAGCACCACCTGGTCGCCCGCCGCCCGCAGGCTGACCGCGATGCGGCCGACGAAGGTGTACTTCACCGCGTTGGAGAGCAGGTTGAGCACCACCTTCTCCCACATCCGCGGGTCGACGAAGGCCGGGCGCGGCAGCGGAGGGCAGTCGACGGCGAGCTCCAGGCCGGCCCGCTCGGCGGCCGCGCGCAGCACCCCGGCGAGCTCGGCGGTGAACGCGGCGACGTCGGTCTCCACCCGGACCGCGGCGGCGCGGCCGGCCTCGATGGCCGCGACGTCCATCAGGTCGTTGACCAGGCGCTGCAGCCGCTGCCCGTTCCGCAGGGCGAGGGCCAGCTGGTCTCGGGCGCTCTCCGGCAGCGCGGCGCCCGGGTCGGCCAGGACGTCGCTGATCGGGCCCAGCAGCAGGGTCAGCGGGGTGCGCAGCTCGTGGCTGACGTCGGAGAAGAAGGCGGTCTTGGCCCGGTCCAGCTCGGCCAACGACTCGGCGCGCCGGCGCTCGGCCTCGAAGGCCCGGGCGTTGCCCAGCGCGGTGGCGACCTGGCCGGCGGCCAGCTCCAGGAAGGTGCGGTACTCCTCGTCCAGGGCGAGGTTGGGGCTGACCCCGGCGACCAGCTCACCGACCCGCTCCCCGCCCGGCGCCGTCAGCGGCAGCACCAGGGCGGTGGTCACCGGGTCGGACCAGGCGCCGCCGCGCAGGCCGAGGTCGGCGACCGGCCCGGGCAGCCACTCCGCGCCGGGGACCTCGCCGGGCAGCAGCCCCGGCGGGCAGCCGGTCACCGTGGCGCGCTGGAGGCCTCCGTCGGTGTAGCGGTAGACCGCGGCGAACGGCAGGTCCAGCGGGTCGCTGCCCAGGGTGGCGCCCAGCGCGCTGAGGAGTGGCTCCTCGTCGGCCAGGGAGGCGCCGGTGGTCGACAGGTCGTGCAGCAGGCGCTGCCGACGCTCCCCGAGCACCTCACCGGTGACCTCGGTGCACACCCCGAGCATGCCGCCGACCGACCCGTCGTCCTCGAAGGCCGGTGCGTGCGAGACGGTGAAGTAGGTCTCCTCGCGGTAGCCGGCGCGCTCGAGCAGCAGCGGCAGCCGGGGGAGCCAGGAGGCCTCGCGGGTGGCGATCGCGTGGTCGACCGGACCGGCGAGCGCGGCCCAGCCCTCGGCGAGGGTGACCCGGATGTCCTCGCCGATCGCCGGGTGCTTGGCACCGATGAACGGCGCGTAGGCGTCGTTGTAGAACTGCGTGTACTCCGGCCCCCAGGTCAGCACCATCGGGTATCGGGAGGCGAGGACGGTGCGCACCGCGTACCGCAGGCCCGCCGACCAGGAGCCGACGGCGCCCACCGGGGTGGCCGACCAGTCCAGGGCGGCCATCAGTCGGCCGGCCTCGCCGCCGCCGGTGAAGAGGTCGTCCACCGCGCCGGACGAGGGCTCAGGGGTCACGGTGCAACCTCCTGAGCTCTGCCGGCACGACGGGGGCGCTGCGCGCCCCGGGAACGGCAGCCGAGCGTGCGCACCCGGCCACCGTGGGCAAACTACCTGCCGGCGGCCGGGGCTGGGTGGTCGAGGCGGTCGGCCCGGCCTGCGGAACCGGGTGGGTCACGGGTTGGATGGGGGCAGTGCCCGCCGGAACGACCCGGCGCCGAACCCCGAGGAGACCCCGTGGCAGAACTGACCCGCCCCGACGTCGAGCCGCCCACCGGTCCGGCCCCCGACGACCTGGTGATCGAGGACCTCGTCGTCGGCGACGGCCCGGAGGCCACCGCCGGCAGCCTGGTGAGCGCCCACTACGTCGGCGTCACCCATGACGGCGGCGAGCAGTTCGACGCCTCCTGGGACCGTGGCGACCCGCTGGAGTTCCGCCTGGGCGTCGGCATGGTCATCCAGGGCTGGGACGAGGGCATGCAGGGCATGAAGGTCGGCGGCCGCCGCCGGCTGACCATCCCGCCGCAGAAGGCCTACGGCGACCGGGGCGCCGGCGGCGTGATCCAGCCCGGCGCCACCCTCGTCTTCGTCGTCGACCTCGTCGGCGTCCGCTGAGGCGCTGACGGCGGGCGCGGAGCGCCAGGTCCCGCCGCCGGGCCCGGCACTCCGCGCCCGCCGTTCTCAGCCCACCGGCTGGCCGTAGAACTCGCGCGGGTCGGTGGCGAGCGCGGCCTTGACGTGCCGGCTGGCGTCGTCGACCAGCACCTCCCAGGCGCCGGACCGGACGCCGTCCAGCACGACCCGGACGACGTCGGCCGGGTCGGTCTTCGCGACGTCGGAGCCGGCCATCATGTCGGTGTCGGCGGCGCCCAGCACCACCCCGGTGACCTGGGTCCCCTGACCGGCGAGCTCCAGCCGGACGCCGTTGGTGAGGCTCCACTCGGCGGCCTTCGCCGTGCTGTAGGCGTTCGCGCCGTCGTAGGAGAACCACGACAGGGCGGACAGCACGTTCACGATCGCACCGCCGCCGTTGCGCCCCAGGATCGGGGCGAACGCCCGGACCATGCTCAGCGTGCCGAAGAAGTGGGTCTCCATCTCCAGCCGGATGGCGGCCGGGTCGCCGCTGACCAGGTTGGTGCCGGTGGCGATGCCGGCGTTGTTGACCAGCAGCGTGACGTCGCCGGCGACGGCCGCGGCGGCCGCGACCGACCCGGCGTCGGTGACGTCCAGCCGCAGCACCTCGACGCCGGGGACGTCGACGAGCTCGGGGCGGCGGGAGGTCGCGTAGACCTTCGCCGCCCCCCGCTCGAGCAGCTGCTGGGCGAACTGGCGGCCGAGGCCGCGGTTGGCGCCGGTGACGAGGGCGACCGATCCGGTGATGTCCATGCTGTTCTCCTTGCGTTCGGGACTGCCTGCCCGGCACGCTAAGACCTGACGCTGACGTCAGGGTCAAGCGTGAACCCGATCACCGAGGAGGTCCGGTGCTGCGGATCGGAGAGGTCGCCGCGCGTGCCGGGGTGAGCGTGCGGGCGCTGCGCTACTACGAGGAGCAGGGGCTGCTGGATGCCGAGCGCACCCCGAGCGGGCAGCGCCGCTACGCCGAGGACGCGGTGGGCCGGGTGCGGTTCGTCCAGCAGCTCTACGCGGCCGGGCTGACCAGCAAGGACGTCCTCGAGCTGCTGCCCTGCGTGCACACCGGCACCGCCACGCCCGCGATGCTGGCCCGGCTGGTCGAGCAGCGGGACGGCATCGACCGGCAGATCGCCGAGCTCACCCGGGCCCGCGAGCGGCTCGACGAGATCATCCGCATCGGCCGCGACCACGTGCCGGCGGCCGAGGCCGTCCCCTGAGGGGGCGGCGACGACCGGTTCGCGCTCGCGTGGCGTGCCGGGAATGACCGGGCGGCCGCGCGGGTTGGGGCCCGGCATGCAGGTCGAGGTGTGGTCCGACGTCGTGTGCCCGTGGTGCTACATCGGCAAGCGGAAGCTGGAGACGGCGCTCTCCCGCTTCCCGCACGCCGACCAGGTCGAAGTCGTCTGGCGGTCGTTCCAGCTCGACCCGAGCATCCCGGAGGGGCACACCGAGAAGACCCTCCCGGCGCTCGCCGCCAAGTACGGCAGCAGCGTCGAGGAGATGGCCGGCCAGATGCGCCGGGTCGAGGAGATCGCCGCGGGTGAGGGCCTGGAGTACCACCTGGCCGACGGCGTCAGCGGCAACACGCTGCTGGCCCACCAGCTGATCCACCTGGCCGCCGAGCACGGGCTGCGCAGCGAGATGAAGGAGCGGCTGCTGCACGCCCACTTCACCGAGCAGCGGTCGGTCTTCGACGTCGACGCGCTCGTCCCGCTGGCCGTCGAGGTGGGCCTGGACGAGGCGGAGGTGCGCGCCGCGCTGGCCGACCGCCGGTTCCTGCCCGCGGTCCGCTCCGACATCGAGACCGCGCGCGCACTCGGCGCCACCGGCGTCCCGTTCTTCGTCGTCGACCGCACCTACGGCGCCGCCGGCGCCCAGCCCGCCGAGACGCTGCTGCAGCTCCTCGAGCGCGCCTGGGCCGACACCCACCCGCTCACCACCGTCCCTGCCGCCGAGGGCTGCGACGACGGCAGCTGCTCGGTCTAACCCAGCAGGCGGGGGGCGCGCTCCAGCGCCTTCTGCGCATCGGCGGTCAGCCGCCGGACGACGTCGGTGGCCGACTCCTCCGCGGTGACCAGCCCGACGGACTCCCCGGCGTAGAGCGGTGCGGCGGCGAGGTCGCCGTCGGCGCGCGCCCGGCGCACCCACTCGGCCGCCCGGGTGTCCCCGCGCAGCTCGATCTCGCGGCCGTGCCAGGTCTCGGTGAACTCGTTGACCAGCGCCCGGCCGGGCCAGCGGTCCGGCCACGCCAGCCCCTGGGCGATGTCGAAGGCCCGGGTGAGCACGGTGTCGTCACCGCCGGCCGCCCGGATCCGCTCGCGCGCGGCCGGGGAGTTCGCCGCCTCGGGGCAGGACAGGAACGGCGTGCCGACCCAGGCCCCGGCGGCGCCGGCGACCAGCACGGCGGCCAGCCCGGCCCCGGTCGCCACCCCGCCGGCGGCGAGCACCGGCCGGTCGGTGGCGGCCAGCACCTCCTGCAGCAGCGGCAGGGTGGCCCGTTGCCCGGTGTGGCCCCCGGCCTCGGTGCCCTGGGCCACGATCACGTCGACCCCGGCTGCGTGCGCCCGGTCCAGGTCGTCGAGGGTGTTCACCGCGGTGGCGACGGCGATCCCTGCGTCGTGCAGCGGGCCGACGAACGGCGCCGGGTCGCCGAAGGAGACCGACACCAGCGCCGGCTCGGTGGCCACCGCGGCGGCCAGCAGCTCGGGCCGGTCGGCGAGCACCCAGGCCATCAGCCCGACGCCGAAGGAGACGTCGGCCTCGGTGGGCAGCCGGGCCTGCTCGGTCAGCCACTCCGGCGTCGTTCCCGCACCGACGCCGATCATCCCGAGCCCACCGCCGAGCGAGACCGCCCGGGCCAGCTCGCCCCCGGCGACGCCGGCCATCGGCGCCCCGAACACGGGTGCGTCGAGGTCGAACCAGCGGGTCAGCGGGGTCTTGATCATCGCCCCATCGTCGTCCCCGGAGCTCAGCGGCGCAGCACGTCGGCGGTGAACGCCGCCAGCCGTTGGCGCAGCCCCTCGGCCTGCTCCTCGACGGCGAGCGCCTGCAGCTCCTCGCTCAGGTGCTGGGCCGACGGCGGCACGTCCCGCACGCGGCCGGCGCACCGCAGGTCGGCGCAGATGTAGGTGCCGATCGTGTTGCCGTTGCGCCCGGCCTCGCCCACCCGCCGGGCGGTGAACAGCGAGATCGCGTCGGCGCTCTGCACGGTGTGGCAGAGCAGGCACATCGCCGAGCGGCGGCTGGACATCTTCGTGTCGGCCGCGCGGAGCGCCAGGCCGACGGTGCGGCCCTCGTGTTCGTGCACCAGCCAGCCGCGCAGCTCTGCCTTCGGGTCGCGCCAGCCGAGCACGTCGGCCGCGGCCCAGTCGAACTGGTCGATGTCGCGGGGGAGCGCCATCGCCGCGGCCTCGCTGCGGGAGCAGTTGACCAGCGAACGGCGGATCGCGGCTTCGGACAGGGCCTGCACGGGGTGCCTCCGGGGATGGGACGGGTGAGCCGGCCCAGCAGGCTATGCACCGGCCCGGTGCGGCCACCAACGAATATCGTGGCGGGCCCGGAGACGCCGGAGCCCCGGCCGCGCGCTCGCGGCCGGGGCTCGGGACGGGGTGCTCAGCTGGCCGCCGGGCCGCCCTGCTCGGTGCCGGAGAGGTTGCGCAGCAGCTCGTGGCAGCGCGCGGCGCGCTGGGAGTCCTGCTCCATCACCTCGCGGAAGAACGAGGCGACGTCGTCCAGGCCGGCGTTCTCGGCGTCCCGGACGTACTGGCCGTAGTCGTGCCCGGCCTTGAGGGAGTGGTACTGGACGGAGATCAGATCGAAGGTGACGTCGGCGAATCCGGTCTCACCGGTGGCCATGGGTCCTCCTCGTCGGTCGCTCGGCGGCCGGGCCGTGGCTGGGCCCGGCGTGCGTGTGCGCCCCTCGGCGTACCCGGGGGTGCGCCGGTCAATCGTGCGGACGGACCGGTCCGCCTCAGGTCCGGTCGGCGGTCGGCGCCTCGCCCACGGCGCCGGCGAAGCCGCCGGTGACGTCGCCGCCCCCGGCCTCGTCGGCCTCGGTCTGCGCGGAGGCCAGTTCCTCCTCACCGGTGGCGACGGCGTCGTCCCCGGCCGAGGCGAGGTCCTCGCCCTCGCCGAGCGCGCCCGGGTCGGCCTGGGTGGTGCGCGGATCGTTCAACGGGTCCGGGACGTCGGGGTCGGTGACGGTCATGGACACGCCGTTCCCGGCCGGCGGCCGTCCGAACCGTCGCCGAGGTGAGTCCCGGCCACGGCCGCAGGGCGGGCTGAGCCGCGCCGCCTGATGGTGCGCCGCACCACGGCGCGGCTCACCATCAGGTCTGACGGCTCAGGTCTGACGGCTCAGGTCTGACGGCTCAGGTCTGACGGCTCAGGTCTGGTGGCTCAGGTCTGGTGGCTCAGGTCTGGTGGCTCAGGTCTGACGGCTCAGGTCTGACGGCTCAGGTCTGGGCGGTCGGCTGCTCCACGCGCACCGGGTCCGGGCCGGTCCACGGGCCCAGGCGCTGCAGCAGCCGCTCGCGGGAGGCCAGCCGGGGGCCGGCCTGCACCGGGTAGGTCTCGTAGGAGCCGGTGAGGGCCCGGGCCGCGTGGACGGCGAAGTTCGGGTCGTCCTGGGCCTCGCGGGCGACCGCGACCAGGTCGGCCTGGTCGCCGGCGACGACGGCGTCGGCCTGGGTGGGGTCTACCAGCAGGCCCACGGCCATCGTCGGGATCTCGGCCTGCTCACGGATCGCCGCGGCGAAGGGCACCTGGTACCCGTAGCCGATCGGGTGCTCCCAGCCCGGGCCGATGCCACCGCCGGAGACGTCGATCGCGTCGACGCCGAGGGCCTTCAGCTCGCGGGCGAAGGCGATGGTGTCGTCCAGCGTCGTCCCCTCGCGGGTGGCGTCGACGGCGGAGACCCGCACCAGCAGCGGGAGGTCGGCCGGCCACACCGCGCGGACGGCGGCGACCACCTCGAGCGGGAAGCGCATCCGGTTCTCCAGCGAGCCGCCGTACTCGTCGTCCCGCCGGTTGGTGAGCGGAGAGAGGAACTGGTTGAGCAGGTAGCCGTGCGCGGCGTGCACCTCGGCCACCTGGAAGCCGGCGGTCAGCGCCCGGCGGGCGGCCGCGACGAACGCGTCGCGCACCCCGCCCAGCTCCGCGACGCCCAGCGGGCGCGGTGCCGTCCACCCCTCGCCCATCGGCACGGCGCTGGGGGCGACCGGTGTCCAGGGCTCGTCGCCGGGGCGGGCGTTCTCCGCGGTCACCTGACCGGAGCCGTCCCACGGGCGCAGCGTGTTCGCCTTGCCGCCGGCGTGCGCCAGCTGGATCGCCGGCACGCTGCCGTGCTCGCGCAGGAAGGCGGCCACCCGGGCCAGGCCGGGCACCTGCGCGTCGTTCCACAGGCCGACGTCGCCGGGGCTGATCCGGCCGTCGGCGGTGACCCCGGTGGCCTCCACCATGACCAGGCCGAACCCGCCGAGCGCGAACCGTCCCAGGTGGACCAGGTGGTAGTCGCCCACGAGGCCGTCGGAGACGCAGTACTGGCACATCGGTGCGACGGCCAGGCGGTTGCGCAGGGTCACCCCGCGCAGGGTCAGCGGCTGCAGGAGGGCGGGGCTGCTCGGTTCGCTCACGGCTCGCACAACAGGACATCCGTCCCGGTACATCCCGGGGCGAGCTGGGTCACACTTGCGATAGACGTCTTATACGTACTTAATCCAGCGGCTAGTCTCGTGCGATCCGCCCCGGCCCCACCGACGTGGCCGGGACGGCGCTCCCCAGCCGTCCAGCTCCAGCGCCGGTGTGGTCCCGCACCCGGCGTACCGAAGAGGAGACGCCGTGACTTCTGTTGCCACCCCCGGCCTCGACAACGCCCCGACCACGCACTCCCGGCTGCTCGCCTGGGTGCAGGAGATGGCCGAGCTGACGACGCCGGACCAGGTGGTGTGGGTCGACGGCAGCGACGAGGAGTGGGAGCGCCTCACCACCAAGCTCGTCGACGCCGGCACGTTCACCCGGCTGGCGGCGAAGCCCAACTCGTTCCACTGCGCGTCCGACCCCAGCGACGTCGCCCGGGTCGAGGACCGCACGTTCATCTGCTCGGTCGACGAGGCCGACGCCGGCCCGACCAACAACTGGATGGACCCGGGCGAGATGAAGGCGGTGATGACCGAGCTGTACCGCGGCTCCATGCGCGGCCGCACGATGTACGTCATCCCGTTCTGCATGGGCCCGGTCGAGGCCGAGAACCCGATGTTCGGGGTGGAGCTGACCGACTCGGAGTACGTCGTGGTCTCGATGCGGGTGATGGCCCGCATCGGCAGCCGGGTGCTGCAGGCGATGGGCACCGACCGTGACTTCGTGCCGGCCATGCACTCCCTCGGCGCACCCCTGGAGCCCGGGCAGGCCGACGTCCCCTGGCCCTGCAGCCAGACCAAGTACATCGTGCACTTCCCCGAGGAGCGGGCCATCTGGTCCTACGGCTCCGGCTACGGCGGCAACGCGCTGCTGGGCAAGAAGTGCTACTCGCTGCGGATCGCATCGGTGATGGCCCGGGACGAGGGCTGGCTCGCCGAGCACATGCTGATCCTCAAGCTGACCAGCCCGCAGCAGAAGACCTACTACGTGGCCGCGGCCTTCCCCAGCGCCTGCGGCAAGACGAACCTGGCCATGCTCGAGCCGACCATCCCGGGCTGGAAGGTCGAGACCCTCGGCGACGACATCGCCTGGATGCGGTTCGGCGAGGACGGGCGGCTCTACGCGCTCAACCCCGAGTACGGCCTGTTCGGCGTCGCGCCCGGCACCGGCTGGGACACCAACCCCAACGCGATGCGCACCATCGACCAGGGCAACTCGGTGTTCACCAACGTCGCCCTCACCGACGACGGCGACATCTGGTGGGAGGGGATGACCGACGACGCCCCCGCCCACCTGACCGACTGGAAGGGCCGGGACTGGACGCCGGAGAGCGACGAGCCCTCCAGCCACCCGAACAGCCGGTTCTGCACCCCGATCACCCAGTGTCCGATCCTGGCGCCGGAGTACGAGGACCCGAAGGGCGTGCCGATCTCGGCGATCCTCTTCGGCGGCCGCCGCAAGACCACCATCCCGCTGGTCAGCGAGGCCCGGGACTGGAACCACGGTGTCTTCATGGGGGCCACGCTCTCCTCGGAGACCACCGCCGCGGCCACCGGCGCCGTCGGCGTCGTCCGCCGCGACCCGTTCGCGATGCTGCCGTTCATCGGCTACAACGCCGGCGACTACTTCAAGCACTGGGTGGAGACCGGCAAGCAGCACGACGCCACGAAGCTGCCGCGGGTCTTCTACGTGAACTGGTTCCGCCGGGACGCCGACGGCGGCTTCCTGTGGCCCGGCTTCGGGGAGAACAGCCGGGTGCTCAAGTGGGTCGTCGAGCGCCTGGAGGGCACCGCCGCCGCCGAGGAGACGCCGGTCGGGCACGTGCCCACGCCGGACTCCCTCGACGTCTCCGGCCTGGGCATGACCCGCGAGCAGGTCGAGCAGGCGCTGCGCGTCGACCCCGAGGAGTGGCGCGCCGAGGTGCCGCAGATCACCGAGTGGTTCGAGAAGTTCGGCGACAAGCTGCCCACCACGCTCTGGGACGAGCTGGAGATCCTGAAGAGCCGGCTGGCATAGGACCCCGGTCCGCGCCGGCAGCGTCGCCGTCGCGGTCCGGCTCCCGGACGGCGTCCCGTTCCCGACAGCGTGGTCGGGGACGGGACGCCGTCGTGCCCGGGGCCGGGCGGATCCGTCGGTTACCGTGGCGGCGGCACGCACCACCCGTCCCGGAGGCAGTCCCGCTCGTGCCCAACCCCTACCTGCACGTGCTGCGGACGCCGCACGCGGTGCCGATGGTGCTGGCCGCCCTCATCGGCCGGCTGCCGCTGTCGATGCTCGGCCTGGGCAGCGTGCTGCTGGTCCAGGACGAGACCGGCTCCTACGGGCTGGGCGGCGCAGTGGCCGCCGTCGGGGCGGTCACCACCGCCGTCGCCGGCCCGGTGATCGGCCGGCTGGCCGACACCCACGCCCAGCGGCGGGTGCTGCTCACCGTCCTCGCCGTCTTCGTCACCTCCGGCGTGCTCTTCCTCGCGGCGGTGCGCCAGGACTGGCCGCTGTGGACGGTGTTCCTCTTCGCCGGCGCGGCCGGGGCGAGCATCCCGCCGGTCGCCTCGATGATCCGGGTGCGCTGGACCCACCTGCTGCGCGGCACGCCACGGCTGCCCACCGCGCTGGCCATGGAGTCGGTGGTCGACGAGTTCGTCTTCATCGTCGGCCCGGTGCTGGTCACCTTCCTGTCCACGACCGGGCACACCACCTCCGGCCTGGTCACCGCCTTCACCCTGGCCGCGGTCGGTGGGCTCGCGTTCGCCGCCCAGCGGCGCACCGAGCCGCCGCGGGCCGAGCACGAGCACCGCGGCGGCCCCTCGGCGATGCGCACCCGCGGGCTGCGGGTGCTGTTCGTCGTGGGGGCGGCCGTCGGGGCGGTCCTCGGCACGCTGGAGATCGCCCTGGTCGCCTTCGCCGACGAGGTCGACCAGCGGTCCCTGGCCGGGCTGCTCATCGCCGGGCTGGCCGCCGGGTCGATGGCCTCGGGCATCGGCTGGGGGGCGGTGCGGTGGCTCCTGCCGCTGCGGCACCGGCTGGTGGCCGCACTGCTGGTGCTCAGCGTGCTCACCGTCCCGCTGGTGCTCGCCGACTCCCTCTGGGTGATGCTCCCGTTGGTGGTCGTCGCCGGGATCGCCGTCTCGCCCTCGCTGATCAGCGCCTTCACCCTGGCCGAGGTGCTCGTCCCGCGGGCCGCCGTCACCGAGGCGTTCACCTGGATCGGCACGGCTCTCGCGCTCGGGGTGGCTGTCGGCGCCTCGCTGGCGGGCAAGATCGTCGACACGGAGGGCGCCAACGCGAGCGTGCTGGTCGCGACGGTCGCCGCCGTCGTCGCGGCGGTCGTCGTGGCGCTGGGGCAGCGGCTGCTGCACGTGCCCGCCGAGCACGCCGCCGACCCCGCGCTGGCGCGATGACCTCCCCCCGCCCGGCCGCCGGCGGCGGCCGGGTGCTCGGGGTGGCCCCCGAGCGGCTGGGCCGCTGGCTGGACGGCGTCGCCGAGCGGCACGGTGCCTTCGCCGACGTGCGGGTCGAGGACGGCGACGCCGTCGTCACCTGCGCGGACTCCACCTGGCTGCGGGTGAGCGGCCCGCCGGGCTGGACGCCGGGTCCGGCGGTGCTCACCTCGCTGACCGCCGCCGCGAGGGCACCCCAGCGCACCGCGGTCCTGCTGGTCCGCCGCGGCCGCTGGGCGGTCGGGGTGTTCGACGGCGCCGTGCTCGTCGCCTCCAAGGTCGACGCGCGGCAGGTGCAGGGCCGGACGGCGGCCGGTGGGTGGTCGCAGCAGCGGTTCGCCCGGCGGCGGGCCAACCAGACCGACGCGGTCGTCGGCGCGGCCGCCGACACCGCCGCCCGGGTGCTGCTGCCGCACGCCGGCGGGCTGCAGGCGCTCGCTCCCGGCGGTGACAAGGGGCTGGTCGCCGAGGTGCTGGCCGACCCGCGGCTGCGCCCGCTGGCCGCGCTGCCCCGGCTCGGCCACCTGGACGTAGGCGAGCCGACGAAGGCGGTGCTGGTGCAGACCCCCGCCCAGTTCCGCGCCGTCCGGGTGCACATCGTCGAGCCGGGTGACCGCCCGCCGTCCTGAGGCCCGGTCAGCACCCCTACCGGTCAGCACACCCACTGTCGCTCGCGGCGGAGGTCGCCGACCTCGGCGTCCGGGTCGACCTGGTGGAGCCGGGCCACCTGCGCACCGACTTCCTGCGCCCGGTCTCGCTCGGGCTGCCGGCGGCGACGGCGGGGTACGACGCGATCCGGGAGATGACCGAGGCCCACCTGGCGATGCCGGGCACCCAGCCGGGCGGCCCGGTCCGGGCCGCCGCGGCGATCATCTCCGTCGCGGACGCCGGGACGGCGCCGCTGCACCAGCTGCTCGGCTCCGACTCCTACACGCTGGCCACCGCACGGGTGGCGTCACTCGCCGCCGAGATCGAGGCCGGGCGGGAGCTGGCGTACACGACCGACTTCCCGCAGGACTGAGGACCCCGCCCGGCGGTGCCGGCGAGCGGCCGAGGAGTGCGGTGGATGCGGCCGGCCGGCGGGTAGGGGACGGCGGTGTCTGCTCCCCGCCGAGCCACCGACGGCCGCCTCGACAGCCGCCCCCTCCCCGACCCGGGCGGTCCCCCGTTCGCACCGGGGCTGACCTCCCTGGACCTGGGGACGTCGGCGGAGGCGGTGCTCGCCGTCCCGCCGGGTGATCCGGGGCCCCGCCCGCTGCTGGTGTTCTGCCACGGCGCGGGTGGTTCGGCGGCCGACTCGCTGGCGCGGGTCGGCGAGGTCGCCGCCGCCCGCGGCGTGCTGCTGCTCGCGCCGACGTCCGCGGCGTCCACCTGGGACCTCGTCGCCGGCGGGCTGGGGCGCGACGTCGCCACCATCGACGCCGCCCTCGCCCAGGTGTTCGCCCGCACGGCGGTCTCCCGGGTGGCCATCGGCGGGTTCTCCGACGGGGGCTCGTACGCCCTGTCGCTGGGGATCGCCAACGGCGACCTCACCGGGGCGGTGCTGGCCTTCTCCCCGGGGTTCGCCGCCCCACCCGGCCGGTACGGCCGCCCCCGGTTCTGGATCGCGCACGGCACCGACGACCGGGTGCTGCCGGTGGCCCGCTGCGGCCGGCGGGTCGCGGCGGAGCTGGCCGCCGACGGCTACGAGGTCACCTACGACGAGTTCGCCGGCGGCCACGACATCACGCCGCGACTGGTGTCCGGGGCGCTGGGCTGGTGGCTGGACGCGCCCGGCGCCTGAGCCGGCTCAGCCCCGCGGGTCCTCGGTGGCGGTCAGCTCGACCTGCTCGCTCCGCAGCTGGTCACCGACCTGGTGCTCCTCCGTCGTCCAGGAGGTCGCCAGCCGCACCCGCTCGACCGGCTCGCGTTCGACGGAGACCACCGGCCGCTCGCCGTAGAGGGTCACCCACTCGCCGGTCCGGTCGCCGCCGACCTCGGCCGGTGCGTCCTCGCCCGGGCGGTCGCCCGCACGGAGCGGCAGGTGCTCGATCCGGGCGCGCTGCCGGGTGACGGTGACCGGGACCATCACCTCCTCGGTGACCTCCTCGATCCGCAGCACCGCCCGGGTCCACGGCTCGACCACCGTGCTGACCTGGAGCTGCTCCTCCGAGCGGGTCATCGCGGAGTCCGCCGAGCCGCCGCCGGAGTGCGCGGCCCCGGTGCCGGCGGCCGCGCCGACGCGGTAGTGCGTCTGCAGCGTGGCCTCCTCCTCGGGGCTGAGGTGGTCCGGGCGGGCGACGCGCGGCGCGGAGCGGACCGCCGTGGCGGCCACGGTCAGCTGCAGCCGCCCGCCGGTGAACTCGGCGCCGCTCATCGGCGCGATCACCGGCACCTCCTCGTCGGCGGGTGCGGCGTGCTGCCCCTCGGTGAGGCCGATCCAGGTGGGCTGGCCGGTCACGTCGTCGAGGAAGACCGCGGTCACGGTGCCCAGGGTGGTGCCGTCCCGGTCGTCGACGGTGGCCCCGATGACGGGCGGCGGCGCGGAGTCACTGGTCATGCCCTGGTGGGTGCTCCGGCGCCACTCCCGCTACACATCCCCGGCGTGGCGCGGGGAAGTCGGTTGAGCCGGCCTCCTCGCGCGCGTAGCGTCCTCCGACCGTGTCTCCGACCCCCGCCCCCGCCGAGACCGCCCCCGATCCCGTCCTCGCCGCCGAGCGTGCCCACCTGGCCCGCGCGGCCGAGTGCCTGACCCAGATGCGCACCGCGGCCGTCGCGGTCACCGACGCCGGGGTGGACGCCTGGGCCTCCGAGCGGCTCGGTGCCGCCCGGGCCGCTCGGCTGCGCTCCCTGGCCGCCGACCCCGGTGTCCCGCCGTTCTTCGGCCGGACCGACGGTGAGTCCGAGACGTTCCACATCGGCCGCCGGCACGTGCGTGACGCCGTCGGTGACCCGGTGGTCATCGACTGGCGGGCGCCGATGAGCCGGCCGTTCTACCAGGCCAGCGCCGCCGATCCGCAGGGGCTGGCGCGCCGGCGCCGGTTCGGCTTCGCCGCCGGTGAGCTGACCGGCTACGAGGACGAATGGCTGGCCGAGGGGCAGGAGCAGGACAGCGCGTTCCTCCGGCAGGAGATCGAGCGCCCGCGCAGCGGCCCGATGCGGGACATCGTGGCCACCATCCAGCCCGACCAGGACGACATCGTCCGGGCACCGCTGACCGAGTCGATCTGCGTGCAGGGCGCGCCGGGCACCGGGAAGACCGCCGTCGGGCTGCACCGGGCGGCCTACCTGCTCTACACCCACGGCGAGCAGCTGGCCCGCACCGGCGTGCTGGTGGTCGGGCCGAACCGGGCGTTCCTGCGCTACATCGAGCAGGTGCTCCCCGCGCTGGGGGAGGTGGAGGTCGACCAGGCCACCGTCGCCGACCTGACCGCCCGGGTGACCGTCCGCGCGCACGACGAGCCGGCCGTCGCCGTCCTCAAGGGCGACCCGCGGATGGCCGAGGTGCTCCGGCGGGCGCTCTGGGGCGGCGTCCGGAAGCCGACCGACTCGGTTCAGGTCGCGCTGTCGGGGCGGAAGTACCGGATCGGCGAGGACCGGCTCAAGCGCTTCGTCGACGACCTGCGCCGGGCCGGCACCAGCGGCGCCGACGACCAGCAGCTGGTGCACTACGCGGCCGGCCGGGAGCGGCTGGCGATGGGCCTGGCCGAGTACGCCCGGCGGCTGAAGGAGGCCGGCGGGGGCAGCCCGACCGACGCCGAGACCCGCCGGTGCGCCCGCAGCGCCGAGGTGCGCGCCTTCTGCGACGCGGTCTGGCCCGCCGTCGACGCCGCCGGGCTGGTGCACGACCTGTTCACCGACCCCGGGCGGCTGGCCCGGGCGGCGCGCGGCGTGCTCACCGAGGAGGAGCAGGCGCTGCTGCACTGGCCGAAGGCGCCGCGGTCGGTGAAGAGCGCGCCGTGGACCGCCGCGGACGCCGTGCTGGTCGACGAGGTGGCCGGCCTCCTGGAGCGCACCCCCGGCTACGGGCACGTCGTCGTCGACGAGGCGCAGGACCTCTCCCCGATGCAGTGCCGGGCGATCGCCCGGCGCCTGGGCGCGGGGTCGCTGACCGTGCTCGGCGACCTCGCCCAGGCCACCAGCCCCTGGTCGGCGCCGGACTGGGCGCAGACGCTGGCGGGTCTCGGCCGGCCGGCGACGACGATCCGGCCGCTGACCCGCGGCTACCGGGTGCCCGGTGAGGTGCTCGCCTTCGCCAACCGGCTGCTGCCGCAGATCGCCCCCGGGCTGCCGGCGGCCACCGCGGCCCGCTCGGAGCCCGGGGCCCTGCGCCTGCGCCCGGTGGGGACGCTGGCCGGGCCGCTGGCCGGGGTGGTCGCCGAGCTGGCCACGGCCGAGGGGTCGACCGGCGTGGTCTGCGCCGACGCCGACGTCGCCGAGGTGGTCGGGATGCTGGCCGCTGCCGGGCTGGAGGTGGCGGCGCTGGCCGACGACGGCAGTGCGCCCGCCCGGGTCTCCGTCGTGCCGGCGACGCTGGTCAAGGGGCTGGAGTTCGACCACGTCGTCGTGGTGGAGCCGGCGGCGATCGTGGCCGCCGAGCCGCGTGGACTGCACCGGCTCTACGTCGTCCTCACCCGGGCGGTGAGCAGCATGGTCGTGCTGCACCGCGGCGAGCTCCCCGACCTGCTGGCCGCGTGACCCGGCGTCCCTAGGCTGCGGGGCATGTCCTCCCTGCGCCGAGCCCTGCGCGTGCCCCCTGCCCCGGTCCGGCTGGCGGAGATCGACCCCCGGTCGACCCCGCACGTGCCGGGGGACAAGGACAGGACGAAGGACGTCCTGCGGGCCGACGCCGACCGGCTGGCCGAGCTGCAGCAGCGGCTCTACGCCGAGGGCACCGGTGGCAGCCGGCGGCGGGTGCTGCTGGTGCTGCAGGGCATGGACACCAGCGGCAAGGGCGGCGTCGTCAAGCACGTCGTCGGCGCGATGGAGCCGCACGGCGTGCACGTGGTCTCCTTCGGCCGGCCGACACCGGAGGAGCTGCGGCACTCCTTCCTCTGGCGGGTGCGCCGCGCGCTGCCCGGGGCGGGGAAGGTCGGCGTCTTCGACCGCTCCCACTACGAGGACGTGCTGATCGGCCGGGTGCGGCAGCTGGCTCCCCCCGAGGTGATCGAGCGGCGCTACCGGGAGATCGCCCGGTTCGAGCGGCAGCTGGTCGCCGACGACGTCACGATCGTCAAGGTCTTCCTGCACCTGTCCCCGTGGGAGCAGAAGCAGCGGCTGCTCGCCCGGCTCGACGACTCGACCACGCGCTGGAAGTTCGACCCCTCCGACGTCGACGAGCGGGCGTCGTGGTCGGAGTACCAGGAGGCCCACGCCACCGCGATGGAGCGCACCGACACCGACACCGCGCCCTGGTACGTCGTGCCGGCCGACCGCAAGTGGTACCGCAACTGGGCCGTCGGGCGGCTGCTGCTGGAGACCCTCACCGAGCTGCAGCCGCGGCTGCCGGAACCGGCCTGGGACGTCGACGAGCAGCGCGACCGGCTCGTCGAGGAGCAGCCGCTCAGCGGCTGACCGCCCGTCGGTCGAGGCGCTCGTCCAGCGCCTGGGTGCACAGCCAGCCGGCGATGAGCACCAGGTGCAGCAGGAACAGCCAGAAGCCGACGGCGATCACGCCGCCGACCACGGTCAGCCCGCCGAAGGGGGCGCCCAGGTCGAGCGGCAGCGACAGGAACAGCACGAACCCCTGCAGGAACCCCGACAGGCAGGCCGCGGTGAACAGCGCACCGGCTCCCACCGCAGCCCACCGCAGCCGGCCCGCGGCCACCACCCCGAAGACCCAGGCCAGCGGCACGGTGAGCACGGCCAGCACGGAGTAGTAGCCGACCGCGAACGCCGCCAGCCGGTTGCTGATGCCGGGCTCGGCGGACAGCTCGGCGAGCGCCTGCCCGGCCCGGAGCAGCGGCCAGGTCAGCAGCGGGGCGACCAGCAGCAGCGGCAGCGCCAGCAGCCGGCCGCGCCAGGCGGTGAACCGGTCGTGGGCCGGGCTGAACCGCAGCAGCGCCCGGCGCAGGCCTTCCCCGTAGAGCGAGATGGGCAGCAGGGTGAGCAGGCCACCGATCACCGACAGCCCCGTGCCGGCCTCGGCCAGCTGGGCCAGGGCGGCCGGGGCGCCGAGCTCGGCCGGCAGCACCTCGGCCAGCCGGTCGGTCAGCCGCTGCACGGTCCGCGGGCTGGTCACCCAGGTGGTCAGGCCGAGGGAGAGCACCAGGCCCGGGACGACGGCGATGCCCGCGTAGAAGGTGAGCCCGGCGGCGATGAGGGAGGTGTCGCGCCCCCGCAGCCGGCGGCGCACCGACGCCGCGAGGCCCCGCGCCTCGCCCGACACCCGCACCGCGTCATGTGACCACGGCGCGGGGCGTCCCGCCCGCCGGGTGCGGCTCAGTCGGAGAGACCGCCCACCAGCAGCATGTAGCCGAAGATCACCACGAGGATCAGCACGACGACGCCGGCCAGGATGGCCCGGCTCCGGTTCTGTGCCGACTTCGGCGGCTGCCCCTGGTCGTCCGGGCGGTTCGGCGGGGTGCTCATGGCGTCTCCAGTCGTCGTCGGGACCGGCCGGTCCCTGGCTCTGCTGCCTTCCTTCCCCGGCGTCGGCTGCTCACGCACGGATCCGGGACGGTCACCGCCCGAGCAGGTGCTGGGCCGCGGCGAAGCCGCCCAGCCCGCTGACCGCACCGCCGCGCACGGTGCCCCCGGACGACGCCGCGACCACCCGCGGGTGCGCCGTCGCCACGCCCCAGGTGCCGGCCTGCGCCGGGTCGGTGGCCACCGGCCAGGAGAGGTCGCCGTGGAAGATGTGCCCGCCCGGCATCGCCAGTGCGGCCTCGACGTCCAGGGGTGAGGCCGCCTGCAGGCACGGCCGGCCCTCGGCGTCGGTGGCCAGGCAGTCGGCCAGCGGTTCAGTGAGGTGGTCGTCGAGCTGCGCGACGACCCGGCGCACCGCCTCCTCGCGGGTGCCCACCGGGTCGGCCGCGTAGAGCTCGGCCGGGGTGTGCAGCCCGAAGAGGGTCAGCGTGTGCAGCCCGGTCGCACCGGTGATCGACGGGTCGGTCAGCGAGTGGCAGTACACCTCGAACGGGACGACGTCGGGCAGCCGGCCGGCGGCGGCGTGGCCGTACGCGGCGTCGATGGCCGACGCGGACTCGTCGACGTGCACCGTGCCGCTGAACACCCGGTGCGGGTCGTCCCCGGAGCGCAGCCCGGGCAGCCGCCGCAGCACCATGTTGACCTTGAGCTGCGAGCCCGAGGGCCGAGGTGCGGCCGGCGCGCCGAGCAGCTCGTCGAGCACGGCCGGCGCGGCGCCGCTCACCACGTGCCCGGCGTCGGCTGCGTGCGCCGTCCCGTCGTCGTCGGTCCAGTGCACCGTCACCCCGTCGGCGCGGGCCTCGATCGCGGTGGCGGTGGCCCGGGTGACCAGCCGGGCGCCCGCCGCGCGGGCGGCGGTGGCGATCGCGCCGCTCACGGCGCCCATGCCGCCCACCGGCACCCGCCACCGGCCGGTGCCGTTGCCGACCAGGTGGTAGAGGAAGCAGCGCCCGGCCAGCCCGTCGGCGGCGTGCACGTCGGCGAAGGTGCCGATCAGGCCGTCGGTGAGGGCGATGCCGCGCACGTCGTCGTCGGACAGGTGGTCGGCGACGACGTCGGCCAGCGGCCGCTCGCGCAGGTCGTGCCAGAGGCCCGGGTCGCGCAGCCGGCCGGCGAGCTCCGCCTCGCTGGGCAGCGGCTCGGTGAGCGTGGGCGCCAGGTCCGCGGCCAGCGTGGCCAGCCGGCCGTAGAACCGCTGCCAGCCGGCCAGCTCGGCGTCCCCGCCGGTGAGCGCGCGGAAGGACGCCGCCGTCGCCGGCCCCTCGTCCCGCTCGACCAGCAGCCCGCGGTGCCGGCCGTCGCGGCGCAGCGGCGTCCAGGACGCGACCGCCCGGTCCCGCAGGTCCAGCGGCAGGCCCAGGTCGGTGACGATCCGGTCGGGCAGCAGGCTGACCAGGTAGGAGTACGCCGAGAGCCGGACGTCGACGCCGGGGAACACCTGCTGGCTGACGGCGGCGCCGCCGAGCACGTCCCGCTGCTCCAGCACCAGCACCGACCACCCGGCGCGCGCCAGGTAGGCGGCGGCGACCAGCCCGTTGTGCCCGCCCCCGACGACGACCGCGTCGTAGCGGGCCGCGGTGCTCACGCCAGCTCCCGGGCGAAGAACACCGCGTGCGGGTCGCCGGCGCCGACGTAGTGCCCGAACGCCTCGACCGGCCGGTAGCCCGTCGACCGGTACAGCGCGATCGCCTCCGGCTGCCGGACGCCGGTCTCCAGTCGCACCGTGGTCCACCCGCGGGCCACCGCCTCGGCCTCCAGCCCGGCGAGCAGCAGCCTGGACACCCCTCGCCCACGGGCGCCGGGGACGACGTACATCCGCTTGATCTCAGCCTCGCCCGGTCCCAGCGGGCGCAGCGCGCCGCAGCCGATCGGGGTGCCGTCGTCGTCGCGGGCGAGCAGCACCACCGCGACGTCGGCGGCGGACGGCGGCACCCCGGGTTCGCCGGCGCCGTCGTAGCGGGCGCGCAGCTCGACCTGCTGGGCGGCGGTCAGCGCGACGACGTCCGGGTCGTCCCAGGGAGCGGTGGCGAGGGTCGGCACCGGGTCATCCTGGCGCGCCGTGATCCGGGCCCCTCTAGCAGGTGCCCGGGCCAGGGCCGGCGAACGCCGCGCCGGGGGAGCGCTCAGTCCCTGATGCGGTGGTGGCGCAGGGGTGCGGAGTCGTTGGCGCAGCGTGACGGAAGGGGGCCGGCGGGGTCCGCGGCGGCGCGGACGGCGCCGCGCGGCCGCACCGTCCGGCGCCGGACCTGGGTGCCCAGTTCAGACCGCGTGTCGACGTCCCGGGCGCGGACGAGCGCGGGGCCGTGTACGTCGGCGGTCCGCAATCCCGGCGCGCCGATCACGCTCGGTGAGCGTGTTGCAGCACACGCACGGAGTTTCTCAACAAAATCGCAAAGAGCCTTTGTCACGAGCCCATAACGCCCTTACGGTGGTCGACGGTCCGGACGGGCACCTCAGCCACCTCTCGGTGGCGACCGACCAGACCGCCGCCGAACTCCGCGGCCCGTGCACTCCGGCGGGCCAGGGGACCGGGGACCCACCGCAGCACTGGGGTGAAGCACTGCGCGGCCCAGCCGGGCCGCACGTGCCGGGTGTCTTCCCATCCGAACCCGTCAGCTAACTCGGTAGGCGGCACGTTGGAAGAAAGGACCACCCGCCGAAGATGGCGAGTTCGCTCAACCCTGCCCGTCGCGGGTCCACTCCCCGCCGGGCCGTCGTCACCTTCTTCGCCGCCGGTGCCCTCGTGGCCACCACCCTGCTGGCCCCCGCGCCCGCCGCGGCCGAACCCACCACCTCCGCGGAGGCGGCCACCCTGGTCGCCGAGCGCGCGCACGAACTCGAGGTCGTCACCGAGCAGTTCAACGACGCCCGCGTCGAACTCGAGACCAAGCAGGCCGAGGTCGACGACGCCGCCGCCCGGGTCGAGGCTGCCGAGGCCGCCCTGGCCGGCGCCCGTGACCGGGTCCGGGAGGTCGCCCGCAGCGCCTACACCGGCGACCAGCTGAGCACCCTGCAGGCGATGCTCACCAGCGAGTCCGCCGACGAGCTGATGGACCGCGTCGGCACGCTGGGCTCCATCGCCGACCACAACAACGGGATCCTGGGCGAGGCCGTCGCGGCCGACGAGCAGGCCACCGAGGCCCAGGCGGCGGCCGAGGCCGCCGCCACCGAGGCGCAGGCCCAGCTGGACCGGGTCGAGCAGCAGCGCACCGACCTGAACAAGCAGATCGCCGAGTACCAGGCGATGTACGAGCGGCTCTCCGCCGCGGAGCAGGCCGCCTCCCGGGCCGAGGCCGAGCGGCAGCACGCCGCCGAGGCCGCGGCGGCCGACCAGGCCGCCGGCTCCGGTTCCGGTTCCGGTTCGGGTGGGGGTGGCAACGCCGCCCGCGCCGCAGCCCCGGCCGCGCAGGCCCCGTCCGCCCCGGTCGTCGCCTCCAGCGGTGCCGCGGCGACCGCGGTCAGCACCGCCATGGCCCAGCAGGGCAAGCCCTACGTCTGGGCCGCCGCCGGCCCGGGGTCGTTCGACTGCTCCGGTCTGGTGCAGTACGCCTACGCCGCCGCCGGCATCTCCGTGCCGCACTCCAGCCGGGCCCAGGCGACGATGGGGCGCGCGGTCTCCCGCGGCGAGCTGCAGCCGGGTGACGTCATCGCCTTCTACTCGCCCGTCAGCCACGTCGGCATCTACATCGGCAACGGCCAGATGGTGCACGCCCCGACCTCGGGCGACGTCGTCAAGGTCGCCAGCATCGACGTGATGGGCAGCATCACCGCGATGCGGCGGATCGCCGGCTGACGCCAGCGCTCCAGCACGAACACCGGTGCCCCGGTCGCCTCGCGGCGGCCGGGGCACCGGTGTCCCTGCGCCCTGCAACGGCCCCCTCCCGGGTCCCGCCCTGAGCCTGCGAGGGGTGGGGAGGAGGGGGGCCTTCATCACATCCGGGAGACCGGGGCGCCGGTGGTTCGTTGTCCCCGGTCGTGGCTGCCCGACTGCTCGCCCCCGCTCCCGTCGCCCGCACGTTCCGCGTCGTCGCCGTCGCCGAGGCGGTGTCCTGGGTGCTGCTGCTCGCCGGGATGTTCGTCAAGTACGTGCCGGAGACCTCCGAGGTCGGCGTCCAGGTGTTCGGCCCGGTGCACGGTGCGGTCTTCATCGCCTACGTCGCGGTGACGCTCGTCGCCTGGCGGGTGCTCGGCTGGTCCCTCGGCACCACCATCCTCGCGCTGGCCGCCTCGGTGCCGCCGCTGGTCACCCTCTGGTTCGAGCACTGGGCCCGCCGCACCGGGCGGCTGCCGGTGGGGGAGACCGCAGCCGTCCGGGCTGGTTAGCCTCCCGGCATGGCCGAGCCCGTGCTGCCCTCCACCGCCCGCACCCTGCTGGCCCGCACCGCCCGCGTGCAGCGCGACGGGCGGGCGCCCAGCCTGGTCGCCGGCGTCGTCCGGGACGGCGGGCTCGCCTGGTCGGCCGGGCGCGGGGACGTCACCGACCCGCACACCGACGTCCAGTACCGGCTCGGCTCGATCAGCAAGACGGTCACCGCCCTGGTGGTGATGCGGCTGCGCGACGAGGGTGCCCTGGGCCTCGACGACCTGCTGGACGAGCACCTGCCGGGCACCCCGCTGGGCGACCGCACGGTCGGTCAGCTCCTCTCCCACCTCGCCGGGGCGGGTTCGGAGAGCCCGGGCGGCTGGTGGGAGCGCGTCCCCGGCGGATCGCTGGCCGAGTTGCCGCTCAGCGACGACGACGTGGTGCTCGGCGCCGCCCGGCGGTTCCACTACTCCAACCTCGGCTTCGGCCTGCTCGGTGAGCTGGTCGCCCGGCACCGCGGCCGGCCGTGGGCGGACGTCGTCCGGGACGAGGTGGTGCTGCCCCTGGGCATGACCCGCACCACCCCGCGTCCCAGCGGCGCTGCCGCCCAGGGCCACGCGGTGCACCCGTGGGCCGACGTCGTGCTGCCCGAGCCCGAGCACGACGCCGGGGTGATGGCCGCGGCCGGTCAGCTGTGGGCGACGCTGGCCGACCTGGGGCGGTTCGCCGTCTTCCTGCTCGGTGACACCGCCGACGTGGTCTCCCCGGCGACCCTGGAGGAGATGACCGTGCCGGCCGGGGTCGACTCCGCCGCGGCCGGCTGGTCGGCGTACGGCCTGGGCCTGCAGGTGGTGCGCGCCGACGGGGTGACGCTGGTCGGCCACGGCGGCTCGATGCCCGGGTTCCTCGCCGGGGTGTTCGTCGACCGGGCCGAGCAGGCGGGCGGGGTGATGCTGGCCAACACCACCAGCGGGCTGGACCCGCTCGTCCCCGGGCTGCTGGCCGACCTCCGGGCGGCCGAGCCGCGCGTCGTCGACGCCTGGACGCCGGCGCCCCCGCCCGTGCCGCTGGACGTCCTCGGTGTCTGGTTCTGGGGGCCGGCCCCGCACGTGCTGCGGGCGCAGGGCGATCGGCTGCTGCACCTGGGCCCGTTGCCCGGTCGCCCCGGCCGGGCCAGTCGGTTCACCGCGCGGGCGGACGGCACCTGGGTGGGCCTGGACGGCTACTACGCGGGGGAGACGCTGCGGATCGCCCCGGACCACCTGGACCTGGCCACCTTCGTCTTCACCCGCACGCCCTACGACCCCGATGCGCCGGTGCCCGGCGGGGTGGACGCGCGGGGCTGGCAGGGGCGAGCGTGACGTCGGTGAGCGGACCCCGGGTCGTCGGGATGATCGGCGGGCTTCCGACCGGGGCCGGCTGACCGGCGGAGCCGGTCAGGGTCGGTCGAAGGCGTCCATCGTCGTCTTGACCACCGCGCCGTAGGCCAGGTGCGGGACGACGTCGCTGACCCAGTCGGTGGTCGACCAGGTGCGCGGGTCGGTGATGCCCAGGGCGGTCATCGGGCCGTTGGAGCCGATCAGCACGCCGACCGTCGTCAGCGCCGTCCCGACCAGCGGCTGGGAGCGGAACCCGGCGGCCCGGGCCAGCCCGGCGAGGACCCCAATGCCGATGCCGGCGGCGAGCCCGGTCATCGGGCCGAGCCCCTGCACCCGGTTCTGCCGGGTCTCCTCGTCGCCGGGGATCTGCACGTGCACCTTGTCGGCGAGCGCCTCGACGGTCTGCTCCGGGGTCGAGCTGCTGCCCCGCCCGCGCGCCACCATGTCCAGGTAGGTGACGGCGTTCAGCGCCGTCGTGCCGGCCGCACCGGCGGCGGCGCCGCGCAGCACCCAGCCCAGCGTGCTGATCCCGCGCCGGCCCTTGCCGATGGTGCCCAGAGAGGTTCGCTTCGCCATGGCCGCGCCCCTACCCGGCAGGCGACGACCCTGAAACGGCGGGTCCGCGCCGCCGGGTCCGCCGCCACCCGAGGACGCCGAGCGCGCCGGCGGCCAGGACGGCGAGGCCCACGGCGGTCCCCGCGCCCGAGGACGGACCCGCGGCGGCGGCCTGCGGGTCGGCGGGTCCCGGGGCGCCGGTGAGCGGCAGGCCCTCGGTTCCCGGGGCGAGGTCCCGGACCTCCGCGGCCAGCTCGGGGGTGAGCGGGGCGGTGCCGCCGCGGAGGTCGGCGGCGAGCTGACCCTCCGGGAGGTCCGGCGGGTCGGTGGCGAAGACCAGGAACGGTCCGTCACCTGCCAGCTCCAGACCGCAGCTGGCGCCGGAGTCGGCGGAGACCACCTGCTGCCGCGGGTCGGCCACGCCCTTGTGCAGGGTGTCGACGGCGAAGACGTGCAGCGCGGGGTCGCCGCTGCTGCGTCCCGACCCTGCCGGCGCCAGCACCTCGCGGGAGAGGAGCGTGCCGGTGAAGACGGCGTCGGCCCGGCCGAACTGCTCGTCGGTGCTCGCTCCGGCGCAGCTGCAGGCCCAGGCGCGAGGGGCGGCGGCCCAGCCGCCGACCAGCAGGGCGCAGGTCAGCAGGGTAGAGGTCAGCGGCACGGTCGTCGGCCTGTTGCGCACGACGGCAGCATGCGCGCGGCCGGGCCGGGGCGCCAGTACCCCGCCGGGCGCCGGCCCTCAGCCCGCGCCGGCGCCGTCCTCGGCGCCGCGGGTGGCGCCGGCAGCGCGCTCCAGCAGGGGGGCCATCCGGTGGTCGACGAACCGGCGCAGCGCGAGGTTGGTGTCGGTGCGCTGCACGCCGGGGATCGCCAGCACCTGCTCGCTGATCCGCCAGAGGTCGTCGGCGTCGGTCGCGACCACCCGGACCAGCAGGTCGGCGACGCCGGAGAGCCCGGTGACCTCCAGGACCTCCGGGATCGCAGCCAGCGCCTCGGCGACGTCGGCCAGGCTGCGCTGCACGACCTGCACCGTCACGTAGGCGCCCAGCCGGTAGCCCAGCGCCTCGGGGCGCACCCGCCGCTCGAACGGCTCGAGGGCGCCGGTGGACTCCAGCCGGGCCAGCCGGGCCTGGACGGTGTTGCGGGCCAGGCCGAGCGTCCGGGCCAGCGCGAGGACGGTGGCCCGCGGCTCCTCGGACAGGGCCAGCAGCAGGCGTGCGTCGGTGGCGTCGAGTCGGGTGGTGCCGGCGGTCACGGTGTGCAGTCTGACATGCGAGGACGTCCTACTACCGGTCATCGTGCGCACCCCGTGGGACGGATCTTGCGCAGATCGGTCGCGCGGTGATCTGCTGATCGGTGCCCTGGCGTGCCACCATGTGTGAGCGACGCCACACCCGGGCGCCGCGAGGACGTCCAGCGCGGGAACCCCGGAGACCCCGGGCCCCGCGAGACGGCGAGGAGGGACGCGCATGACCGCGCTGTCGCACACCACCGAGGTGGTCGACCCCGTACCGGGAGCCGGTGCTCCCCATCTGCCCGGGCAGCCGGGGCTCGTCCAGCTGCTCACGCCCGAGGGTGAGCGGGTCGAGCACCCCGACTACGCGCTCGAGGTGGGCGACGAGGAGCTGCGCGGCCTGTACCGCGACCTGGTGCTCGTCCGCCGCTGGGACACCGAGGCCACCGCCCTGCAGCGGCAGGGCGAACTGGGGCTGTGGGCGTCGCTGCTCGGCCAGGAGGCGGCCCAGGTGGGCGCCGGCCGGGCGCTGGCCGACGACGACATGGCCTTCCCGACCTACCGCGAGCACGGCGTGGCCTGGACCCGCGGGGTCGACCCGCTGCACGTGCTCAGCCTCTTCCGCGGCATCGACCAGGGCGGCTGGGACCCGGTGTCCACCGGGTTCAACCTCTACACCGTCGTCATCGGCGCGCAGACCCTGCACGCCACCGGCTACGCGATGGGCCTGCAGCGCGACGGCGCGGAGAGCGCCACCCTGGCCTTCCTCGGCGACGGCGCCACCAGCCAGGGCGAGGTCAACGAGGCGATGATCTGGGCCGCCACCTTCGCCGCGCCGGTGGTCTTCTTCTGCCAGAACAACCAGTACGCGATCAGCGCGCCGATCGAGCGGCAGTCCCGGGTGCCGCTGTTCCACCGGGCCGGCGGCTTCGGCTTCCCCGGCGTCCGGGTCGACGGCAACGACGTGCTCGCCGTCCTGGCGGTGACGCGGGCGGCGCTGGCCGCCGCCCGCGACGGCCAGGGCCCCACCTTCATCGAGGCCTTCACCTACCGGATGGGCGCGCACACCACCTCCGACGACCCGACCCGCTACCGGCTGGCCAGCGAGCTGGAGGAGTGGAAGCTGCGCGACCCGATCGCCCGGGTCAAGGCGCACCTGTCGCGCAACGGGATCGCCGACGCGGACTTCTTCGCCGCGGTCGAGGCCGAGGCCGACGCCCTGGCCGAGCGGATCCGCAGCGGCACGCGGGAGCTGGCCCCGCCGGCGCCCGCCGAGATCTTCGACCACGTCTACGCCGAGATGCCGCCCGAGCTGGCCCGCCAGCGCGCGGAGTTCCTCGAGTACCACGCCGGTTTCGAAGGAGCGGGGCAGTGACCGAGACCCTCACCATCGGCAAGGCGCTCAACCTCGGTCTGCGCCGGGCGATGGAGGACGACGCCAAGGTCGTGCTCATGGGCGAGGACATCGGGCGCCTGGGCGGGGTCTTCCGGATCACCGACGGCCTGCAGAAGGACTTCGGTGAGGACCGCGTCGTCGACACCCCGCTGGCCGAGGCCGGCATCCTCGGCACCGCGGTCGGGTTGGCCATGCGCGGCTACCGGCCGGTGTGCGAGATCCAGTTCGACGGGTTCGTCTTCCCCGCCTACAACCAGATCGTCACCCAGGTCGCCAAGCTGCACGCCCGTTCGAAGGGCCGGCTGCCGATGCCGATCGTCGTCCGCATCCCCTTCGGCGGCGGCATCGGCGCGGTCGAGCACCACAGCGAGAGCCCGGAGGCGTACTTCGCGCACACCGCCGGGCTGAAGGTGGTCGCGGTCAGCAGCCCGGCCGACGCCTACTGGGGCATCCAGCAGGCGGTCGCCCACCCGGACCCGATCGTCTTCCTCGAGCCCAAGCGGCGGTACTGGGAGAAGGGCGAGGTCGATCTCGACGGCGCCGCGGCGCCGCTGTTCGCCTCACGGGTGGTCCGCGGTGGCGACGACGTCACCGTGCTGGCCTACGGGCCGATGGTGAAGACCGCGCTGCAGGCCGCGGACGCCGCCGTCGAGGAGGGGCGCTCGCTGGAGGTGGTCGACCTGCGCACGCTGTCCCCGCTCGACCTGGAGCCGGTGTACGCCTCGGTGCGGCGCACCGGCCGGTGCGTGGTGGTGCACGAGGCGCCGCTGACCCTGGGCCTGGGCGCGGAGATCGCCGCCCGGGTCACCGAGACCTGCTTCCACTCGCTGGAGGCGCCGGTGCTGCGGGTGGGCGGGTACGACACCCCGTACCCGCCGTCGAAGCTCGAGGAGGACTACCTCCCCGACCTCGACCGGGTGCTGGACGCCGTCGACCGGGCGATGGGGTACTGATGGCCGAGCTGCGCCAGTTCCGCCTGCCCGACGTCGGCGAGGGGCTCACCGAGGGCGAGATCCTCTCCTGGCTGGTCGCCGTGGGCGACACCGTGGCGGTCAACCAGCCGCTGTGCGAGGTCGAGACGGCCAAGGCCGCGGTCGAGCTGCCCTCGCCGTTCGCCGGCACCGTCGTCGAGCTGCTCCACGAGGTCGGCACGACGGTCGACGTGGGTGCGCCGATCATCACCATCGACACCGGTGGCCCGGCCGGCGAGACCCCCGAGCCCGCGCCCGCCGAGGAGCGCACCGCCGTCCTGGTCGGTTACGGGCCGCGCACCACCGAGCCCCGCCGTCGTCCTCGCCGGACCGGCCCCGCCGTCGCACCCGCTGAAGCCGACTACGGCTCCGATGCCGACCGCCCGCCGCTGCTGGCCACCGCGCCGGACACCACGGTCAAGCCGGTGCGGCACGGTGGGCTGGAAGCGGGCCGGGCCGCGGAGGCCGCGGCGCGGGCCGGTGAGGCGGCGGCGCCGGCGACGGCGGCCGAGCCCGGGGCCGGCGCGCTCCGGCCGCTGGCCAAGCCACCGGTGCGCAAGTACGCCAAGGACCTGGGCATCGACCTGACCACGATCACCGGCACCGGGGACGGCGGGGTGATCACCCGCGCCGACGTCGACGCGGCGCGCGCCGCCGCCGACCGGCCCGCCGGGGTGGCGACCGCGCGCACCGAGACGGTGCTGGACGAGACGCGGATCCCGATCAAGGGCGTGCGGAAGCACACCGCGGCGGCGATGGTGAGCAGCGCCTTCACCGCGCCGCACGTCACCGAGTTCCTCACCGTCGACGTCACCCGCACGATGAAGCTGCGCCAGCGGCTGGCCGCCCGCCCGGAGCTGGCCGGCGTGAAGATCAGCCCGCTGCTGTTCGTCGCCAAGGCGCTGCTGCTGGCGGTGGGCCGGCACCCGATGGTGAACAGCAGCTGGGACGAGGCCGCCCAGGAGATCGTGGTCAAGCACCAGATCAACCTGGGCATCGCCGCTGCGACGCCGCGCGGTCTCGTCGTCCCCAACATCAAGGACGCCGGCCGGCTGTCGCTGCCCGAGCTGGCCGGTGCGCTGAGCGACCTGACCGCCACCGCCCGCGCCGG
Organism: Modestobacter sp. SYSU DS0875; assembly: GCF_054050915.1. Classification (NCBI taxonomy): domain Bacteria; kingdom Bacillati; phylum Actinomycetota; class Actinomycetes; order Geodermatophilales; family Geodermatophilaceae; genus Modestobacter; species Modestobacter sp. SYSU DS0875. The sequence goes on from NZ_JBJHAH010000013.1 coordinate 82,475, forward strand.
GCGGACGCCGCCGGCGGACATGACCGACGGCACGATCACCATCACCAACGTCGGGGTGTTCGGCGTCGACACCGGCACGCCGATCCTCAACCCGGGGGAGTCGGCGATCCTGGCGTTCGGGGCGATCCGTGAGCAGCCGTGGGTGCACAAGGGGAAGATCGTCGTCCGGCAGGTGACCACGCTGGCGCTGTCGTTCGACCACCGGATCATCGACGGCGAGCTGGGGTCGCGGTTCCTCGCCGACGTCGGCGCACTGCTGCACGACCCGGGCACCGCGCTGGCGTTCTGAGCCGTGACGACCCGGGCCTGGGCGCTCGCCTCCCTCGTGACCTCCCTGGTGCTGCTCGTCGCCGCCGCCGTGGTCGGCGGTGGTCGGCCGGGGCTGGAGCAGGGGGTCACGTCGACGGCACGAACATCGGTGGCGGACTGCTGGTGCTGGTCTGCCTCGTGGTGCTCGTGGTCGTCGGGGTCCGGCTCGCCGCAGCGGTGGTCGCCGAACGGCGGCGTTAGCGTGCTCCGGTGACCGACCTCGACCGGCTGCTGTCCTTCGCCGCCCGTTCCCGCGTGCCCGGCGGCTTCGGCTGGCAGGGCGGGGACGGCGCCGTCCTGCCCGACCGCCCGCTGCAGACCTGGATCACCGCGCGGATGACCCACGTCTTCGCCCTGGCCGCACTGCTGGGCCACCCGGGGGCGGCGGAGCTGGCCACCCACGGGGTCGACGCGCTGCGCCGCGGTCCGTTGCACGACGACGGTCACGGCGGCTGGCGCTCGGCCACCGACGACGACACCAAGGCCGCCTACGTGCACGCCTTCGCGGTGCTCGCCGGCGCGACAGCCACCGCCGCCGGGGTCCCCGGCGGCAAGGAGCTGCTCGACGAGGCCCTCGGCGTCTGGGAAGGGCGGTTCTGGGACGACGAGGCAGGGCTCGCCCGGGAGTCCTTCGACCGCAGCTGGACCCACGGTGAGGACTACCGGGGCGCCAACGCCAACATGCACGGGGTGGAGGCGATGCTCGCCGCCGCGGACGCGCTCGCCGGCACCGATCCCGGCGCCACCGCCCGGTTGCGCACGCACGCGCTGCGGGCGACCGAGCGGATCGTGCACGGCTGGGCCCGGGAGCGCGACTGGCGGCTGCCCGAGCACTTCACCGCCGACTGGGAGCCGCTGCCGGAGCTGAACCGGGACCGGCCGGCCGACCCGTTCCGGCCGTACGGGGTCACGGTCGGCCACCAGTTCGAGTGGGCCCGGTTGTGCTGGCACCTGGCGGCCGCCTTCGGCGAGCACGCCCCCGGCTGGCTGCGCGCCGACGCCGACGGGCTGTTCACCGCCGCGGTCGAGCGCGGCTGGGCCGCCGACGGGCACCCGGGTTTCCCGTACACGCTGGACTGGTCCGACCGGCCGGTGGTGGTCGCCCGGATGCACTGGGTGCTCTGCGAGGCGGTCGCGGCGGCGGCGGTCCGGTTCGCCGTCACCGGCGACCCCCGGACGGCGACCCTGCAGCACCGCTGGGAGGAGCTGGGCGAGCGGCTGTTCCTGGACGAGGCGGTGGGCAGCTGGCACCACGAGCTCACCCCCGAGGGTGCGGTCGCGGAGGTCACCTGGTCCGGCAAGCCGGACGCCTACCACCTGGTGCAGATGCTGCTCCTGCGCGAGGCGCCGGTCGCCGGCAGCGTCGCCGCCGCCGTCCGCACGCCCTGACCGGCTCCTCGCCGCCACAGTGGCCATGGTGGCGCTCACCCGCGTCGCCAAGGTGGCCATTGTGGCGAGGGCCGGCGGCGGAACGGGGACGTCCGGTGACCCCGGGTGTCCGGCTGCGTGCGATCGGGTAGGGCGCTCCCTGACGGCATGATCCCGAGCAGAGGAGGAACGCCCTCATGGCCACCGTGGAGAAGTCCATCGACGTCGACGTCCCGATCCGGGCTGCGTACGACCAGTGGACCCAGTTCGAGTCGTTCCCGCAGTTCATGAACGGCGTGGAGCGGATCACCCAGCTCGACGACCGGCACACCCACTGGGTCACCAAGATCGGTGGCGTGGAGCGCGAGTTCGACGCGGAGATCACCGAGCAGCACCCCGAGGAGCGGGTGGCCTGGAAGAGCACCGACGGCGAGGCCAAGCACGCCGGCGTGGTCACCTTCCACAAGATCAGTGACAACACGACCCGGGTGATGGTCCAGCTGGACTGGGAGCCGCAGGGCGTCGTGGAGAAGGTCGGGGCCGCCGTGGGCGTTGACGACCGGCAGATCACCGCCGACGTGAAGCGCTTCAAGGAGTTCATCGAGAGTCGCGGCGCCGAGACCGGTGCCTGGCGTGGCGAGGTCCCGCGCGAGGGCTGACGACGCAGCCTGCGCCCCCGCAACGGGCCGAACGACGACGGCGCCCGCCCCCTCGCTCGAGGGGGCGGGCGCCGTCGCGACGTGCTGGAACGGCCCCTCTGCAGGGCCCCACCGCGAGCTCGCGAGCGGAGGGGGGCAGAGGGGTCCTTCAGTCGGCGTCGAGGTCGCTGGCGACCATGCCGGAGATCCGGTCGAGCACCGCCTCGTCGTCGCTGCTGACGGTGACCTCGGTGCCCTGCTTGGCGCCGAGCGTCATGATCATCAGCGGCGAGCCGGCGTCGATCGGGTTGCCGCCGGGCGCGGCCAGGGTGACCGGCACCCCGGACTTGGTGACGGCCTCGGCGATGAGCGCCGCCGGGCGCGCGTGCAGACCGACGGCGGAGCCGACGGTCACGGTCTTGGAGGGCATCGGTGCCTGCCTTCTGTGGTCGGGATCCTGGTGATCAGTGTGCCGGTCGGGCGACGGCGGGCTGCGCCGGGGAGTTCCCGGCACCGGGGCCGCCGGCCACGTCGGTGGTGAGGTCGGCACCGGGGCCGACGTCGGGGGTGCGGCCGATGCTCTTGGCGATGGTGACCGCGAGGGCGCCGACGATCATCCCGGCGATGACGGCCACCACGAACATCGCGATGCCGGACATCGCGAAGAGCACGAAGAAGCCACCGTGCGGGGCCCGCAGCTCCACTCCGCTGGCGGCCACGATCGCACCGGTGGTCGCGCCGCCGAGCATCATCGACGGGATCACCCGCAGCGGGTCGGCCGCGGCGAAGGGGATCGCGCCCTCGGAGATGAAGGACGCGCCCAGCAGCCACGCCGCCTTGCCGTTGTCCCGCTCGGCCGGGGTGTACAGCGTGGGCCGGATCGCGGTGGACAGCGCCATCGCCAGCGGCGGCACCATGCCGGCCGCCATCACGGTGGCCATGATGACCAGCTGCTGCCGGCCGCCGTCGCCGGCGATGGCCGCGGTCAGCCCGGTGGTGGCGAAGACGTAGGCGGCCTTGTTGACCGGACCACCGAGGTCGAAGCACATCATCAGGCCGAGGATGATCCCGAGCAGGATCGTCGCGGCGCCGGTGAGGCCGTTGAGGAAGTCCCCCAGCCCCTCCAGGGCCAGGGCGAGCGGCCGGCCGAGCAGGACGAGCATGATCCCGCTGGAGATCAGCGTGGCCAGCAGCGGGATGATCACCACCGGCTGGAGACCGCGGGCGAACGCAGGGAGCTTCCAGCGGCTGATCCACAGCGCGGCGAAGCCGGCGATGATGCCGCCCACCAGGCCGCCGAGGAAGCCGGCGCCCACGGTGAGGGAGACCGCGCCGACGACGAAGCCGGGGACGATGCCGGGCCGGTCGGCGATGGCGTAGGCGATGTAGCCGGCCAGCGCCGGCACCAGGAAGCCGAACGCGGCCTGGCCGAGCACCGTGCACAGCGCGCCGAGGTAGCCGAGCAGCCCGTCGTTGAGGCCCTCGACCCCGCCGGCGCTCGGCAGGTCGAAGAAGGTGTTGTTCAGCGCCCAGTTCAGCGCGTAGCTCTGCGCGCCGTCCGTGGCCGGGTCGGCGTTGACGATCTGGTAGCCGCCGAACAGGAAGCCCAGCGCGATGAGCAGGCCGCCCGCCGCGACGAACGGGATCATGTAGCTCACGCCGGTGAGCAGCCAGCGGCGGATCTCCGACCCGATGCCGGGCCGCTCCCCGCTCGACGCGGCCACCGCGCCGTCGGCGGCGGTGCCCGGCACCCGGCGGGCGTTCGGGTCGTCGGCGGCGGCCAGCGCCTCGCGGATCATCACCGCGGGCTCGTTGATCGCCCGCTTGGTGCCCGACTGCACGAGCGGCTTGTCGGCGAAGCGGTCCCGGTCCTTGACGCCGACGTCGACGGCGAAGATGACGGCGTCGGCGTCCCGGATCACCGCCGGGTCCAGCGGGGTCGAGCCCGACGAGCCCTGGGTCTCCACGTGCAGGTCGACGCCGAGCTCCTTCGCCGCGGCGGTGAGCTTGTCGGCGGCCATGTAGGTGTGCGCGATGCCGGTGGGGCAGGCGCTGACCGCCACGATGCTGCGGCGGGCCCGCTCCGGCTCGGCCGGCGCCGGGGTCTGCGGCGCCGGGGCGGCCGCGGCCGGGGTCTCGGCGGGGGACACCACGTCCTGCACCAGGCCGACCACCTCCTCCGGCGTCCGGGCCGCGCGCAGGGCCGCGGTGAACTCCGGGCGCACCAGGGCGCGGGCCAGCGCGGTGAGCAGCGTGAGGTGGTCGGCGTCGCCGTGCTCCGGAGCGGCGATGAGGAACGCCAGGTCGGCGGGGCCGTCGGGGGCGCCGAAGTCGACCGGCGGGGCGAGCCGGGCGAACGCCAGCGAGGCCTGGGTGACCGCCGCGGAACGGCAGTGCGGGATGGCGATGCCGCCGGGCAGCCCGGTGGCCGCCTTCGCCTCCCGGGCCAGCGCGTCGTCGGCCAGCGCCTCGGCGCCGGTGGCCCGGCCGGCCTCGGCGACCACCGAGGCCAGCCGGTGCACGACGGCGTTCTTGTCGGGACCCAGGTCGGCGTCGAGCGCCACCAGGTCGGTCGTGATCAGTGCGGGCATGGTCGTTCCCCCGGGGTCAGTGGGCGTCGGCGCCGGTGGCCGGAAGGGCCGCGGCAGGGTCTGGGTGGCCGGGCAGGCCGGGTGTGACGGAGACGGCGGCGCGGTCGACCTGCGCCGGCGCCGGCACCGCCGAGCCGGGCAGCGCGGCGCTGGCCGCGCCGTAGGCGACCGCGGTGCGCAGCCGCTCGGCCGGCTCCTCGCCGGCCAGGTCGGCCAGCACGTAGCCGGCCAGGCTGCAGTCGCCGGCGCCCACGGTGCTGCGGACGGCGACCTGCGGCGGGCGCGCCGACCACAGCCCGCCGTCGGCGGTGGAGAGCACCGCACCGTCGGCGCCCAGGGTGAGCAGCACCTCCGCGACGCCGCGCCGGTGCAGCGTGGCGACCGCGGCGAGGGCGGCGTCCGGGTCGTCGGCGACCGCGGCCTCGGGGAGGCCGGCGAGCTGCGCCAGCTCCTCGGTGTTCGGCTTGAGCAGGTCCGGCGCGGCCTCCGGGCCGGCCGCCAGCAGCGCCAGCAGCGGCCCCTCGGAGGTGTCGACGGCGATCCGCGCACCGGTGCCGCGCAGGGCGCGCACCAGGGTGGCGTACCAGTCGCCGGGCACGCCGGGGGGCAGCGAGCCGGACAGCACCACCCAGCGCGCCGTCCGGGCGTGCGCGAGCAGCGCGGCCTGCAGGGCGGACAGCGCCGTCCCGTCGAGCGGGGCGCCCCGCTCGTTGAGCTTCGTCGTCGTGCCGTCGGGCTCGGTGAGCGTGTAGTTCGTGCGCACCGGGGTGCCGATGGGCACGGTCGCCAGCGGCAGGCCGAGCGCCTGCAGCGCCCGGACCAGCGGGTCGTCGTCGGCCGCGGGCAGCACCGAGACGACGTCGGCCCCGGCCGCGGCGACGGCGCGGGAGACGTTCACGCCCTTGCCGCCGGGCTCGGTGGAGCTGCCGCCCAGCCGGGTCACCGCGCCCCGTTCCAGCCGTCCGGGCAGGCCCAGCGTCCGGTCCAGGCTGGGGTTGGCGGTCAGCGTGACCACCCGCCCCTCCGGTGTGGCGTCCGTTCTCATGCGACGAGCACCTCGATCCCCTGCGACTCGAGCTGGGCGACGACGGCCGGGTCGGCCTCGTCGTCGGTGACCAGGACGTCGACGTCCTCGACGGCCGCGAAGCGCACCAGGTGCTCCCGGCCGAGCTTGCTGCTGTCGCCGAGCACGACCACCCGCTGCGCGGCACGGGCCATCGCGCGCTTGACCGCGGCCTCCGCCTCGTCGGGGGTGGAGAAACCGTGCCCGGCGCTGATCCCGTTGGTGCCGAGGAAGACGACGTCGGCGCGCAGGTCGGTGAGGGCGCTCACGGTCGACTCCCCGACGGCCGACTGGGTGATGCCGCGGACCCGCCCACCCAGCACGTGCAGGGTGACCGCCGGGGCGCCGGCCAGCCGGGCGGCGATCGGCACCGAGTTGGTGGCCACCACCAGGGAGCGGTCGGTGGGCAGCAGCTCGGCGAGCGTCGCGGTGGAGCTGCCGCCGTCGAGGATCGCGCTGCCGTTCGCCGGCGGCAGGAGGGCCAGCGCGGCGGCGGCGATCCGGCGCTTGGCGTCGGTGCGGGTGCTGCGCCGCTCGCCCAGGCCCGGCTCGACGACGGCCAGGGTGCCCACGGGCACGGCGCCGCCGTGCACCCGGCGTAACATCCCGGCGCGTTCCAGGACGGCGAGGTCCCGGCGCACGGTCTCCGTGGTCACCCCGAAGTGCTCGGCGACCGCGGTGACCGCCACGCGGCCGCGCTGGGTCACCAGCCCGGCGATGGCCTGCTGCCGCTCCTCTGCGTACACGTCCACCTCCGGGGGGCAGCGGTGCGGGGGTCCGGCGCGACCGGGTGCCCGATCGTGTGGGATCAGCGCTTTGTTTGTGTTGTTCTACGTGGGATCAGTTGACAAGTCAAGCCTGAGTGGTGACTCTGGTCACCGGACGCACCAGCGTTGTTGCGCGCCGGACCCCCACCCCCGCGCCCACAGGCCCGAGCAGACAGTGAGGCCCCGATGTCCTCCTCCTCCACCGGAACCGGGATCCACCCGGCCGACCTCGCGGCGCCGGCCGTGCTGACGGGCACCCCTGTGGTGCCCGGGGTGGCCGTCGGGCCCGTGGTGCGTCCGGTCGGGGAGGTGCAGCTGCCCGAGACCGCCGGGCCCCCGGTGGCCGAGGAGCGGAGGGCCGCCGAGAAGGACCGGTTCACCGCTGCCGCCGAGGTGGTGGCCGGGCGGCTGGCCGCCCGGGCCGCCGCGGCCACCGGCGTGAGCGCGGAGGTGCTGAACACGACCGCCCAGCTCGCGCGGGACCGCGGCCTGCTGTCCGCCGTCGAGCAGCGCATCGGTGACGGCGCCACCGCGCCGGTGGCCACCGTGGGCGCGGCCGAGCAGTTCATCGAGCTGTTCACCGGCCTCGGCGGGATCATGGCGGAGCGGGTCACCGACATCCGGGACGTCCGCAACCGCATCGTGGCCGAGCTGACCGGCCAGGGGGAGCCGGGCGTGCCGGCGCCGGAGACGCCGTCGGTGCTGCTGGCCGACGACCTCGCCCCGGCCGACACCGCCGGCCTGGACACCAGTCGGATCGTCGCGCTGGCCACCCGACTCGGCGGCGCGACCAGCCACACCGCGATCATCGCCCGGCAGCTCGGGCTGCCCTGCGTGGTGGCCGTGGGCGGGCTCGGCGACGTGCCGGTGGGGGCCACCGTCCTGGTCGACGGCGACCAGGGCACCGTGACCGTCGAACCCGACCCGGCGGAGGCCCGGGCGCGGGTCGACGAGGCCCGGCAGGTGGCGGCCGCGTTGGCCGGCTACCGCGGACCGGGTGCGACCCGGGACGGTCACCGGGTGCAGGTGCTGGCCAACGTGCAGGACGGCGCCGGTGCCCGCGCCGCCCGCGACGCGCACGCCGAGGGGGTCGGGCTGCTCCGCACCGAGCTGGCCTTCTTCGGCCGCACCGAGGAGCCGACCGTCGAGGAGCAGGCCGACATCTACGCCGGCGTGCTGGAGGCGTTCCCCGGCGGCAAGGTGGTCATCCGCACGCTGGACGCCGGCTCGGACAAGCCGCTGCCCTTCGCCACCCCGCCGGACGAGGCCAACCCGGCGCTCGGCGTCCGGGGGGTGCGTACCGCGCGGCGCGAGCCCGGCATGCTCACCCGGCAGCTCGACGCGATCGCCCAGGCCGCCGAGCGCACCGGGACCAGTCCGTGGGTGATGGCGCCGATGGTCGCCACCGTCGCCGAGGCCGCCGAGTTCGCCGCCCAGGTGCGCGAGCGGGGGATGTCGCCCGGCGTCATGGTCGAGGTGCCCTCGGTCGCGGTGCTCGCCGACCGGTTCCTCGAGCACCTGGACTTCCTGTCGATCGGCACCAACGACCTGTCGCAGTACACGCTGGCCGCCGACCGGCTGTCCCCGGACCTCGCCGACCTGACCGACCCCTGGCAGCCGGCGCTGCTGGCCCTGGTCCAGTCGGCGGCCGCGGCCGGACAGCGGACCGGCAAGTCGGTGGGCGTCTGTGGTGAGGCGGCCGCGGACCCGCTGCTGGCCTGCGTGCTGGTCGGGATGGGCATCTCCTCGCTGTCCTGCGCCGCCTCCTCCATCGCCGGGGTGGGTGGCCGGCTCGCCACGGTCGACCTCGCCACCTGCCAGCGGGCGGTCGAGGTGGCGCTCGCGGCAGCTGATCCGCAGTCCGCCCGGGCCGCCGTCCGCGAGGTGCTCACCGCCTGACGAAGGACCCCCCACGCCTCGCACGCTCGGCGTGGGCCCCAGAACGGGGTCATGGGCCCCGCCGGTCACTGACCGGCGGGGCCCATGCGCGTTCCGTGATCGGCTACTGGGTGACCGGTGGGTGACGGATCTATGGCCTTCACCCCTCTGAATGAGTGAATCATCGGCAACTCCGGCGACACGGCCTTGTTTCCGATGGAATACGTGGCAGCGCGCCTGGTTTAATACGGGCGTAACACCCACGGAAGACCACTGAGAGAAGGCACCACCATGAGCAGCGTGACCTCCAGCTGGCGGCAGCGTCGGCAGGCGGCGCGTACGCGACGCGCCCTCGACGCCGCCGTCGCCCGCACCAGCAGCCCGGCGATGCGCGACGAGCTGCTGACCCTGGCCAACAGCAGCCAGTTCAGCAACCTCCTGCGCTGACGAAGGACCCCCTCACCTCCCACCACTCGCGAGCTCGCGGCGGGGCCCTGTGAGGGGGCCGGACGCAGGAACGCAGCAGACCCCGACTCCCAGAGGGAGCCGGGGTCGTCTGCTGTGTGGGTCAGTCGCGGAGGCGGGCGCGGAGCGCGGCCTGCTCCTCGGCGCCGAAGCCGTGCTGCTCCAGCCAGCCGATCGGACCGCCCCACCGCTGGTCGACCAGCTCCAGCACCCGGCGCATCGTCTCGGCCTTCGGCGTGTGGCTGGCGACGTCCCGGGTGGTCATGTCCTCGGCATAGGTGGGGCTCTGCCGCAGCTTGGCCACCAGCGCCTCGATGACCTCCGCCGTCTGCGCGTAGTCGGCGATGATCGCCTCCCGGGTCACGCCGGCCACCGCCAGCGCCAGCGCCGACACCACCCCGGTGCGGTCCTTGCCGGCCGCGCAGTGCACCACGGCGGCGCCCGGGCCGGCGGTCAACGCCCGCAGCGCGGCCAGCACGTTCTCGGCGCTGTCGGTCAGGTAGCCGAGGTAGGAGCGGACGGCGGGCGGCTCGCCCTCGTCCCCGGGGGCCGCCTGGCGGGGCAGCACCGACTCCGCCCAGTCCGCGGGCAGGTGGGCGCGGATCTCCTCGTCGTCCTCCTCGGCGGCGAAGACGTCGGTGCGCAGACCCCGTTCGGGCAGCAGCGTGAAGTGCCGGTGGGTGACCGAGTCGACGGCGCGCAGCGGGCCGCGGCCCTCCATCAGGATCTCCGCGGTGGTGCGCAGGTCGATCACCTCGGTCAGCCCCACCTCCTCCACCAGCGTGCGGACGTCGGCCTCGCTGAGGGTCTGCAGGTTGTCGCTGCGGAGCACCCGGCCGAACGCCGTCGTCCCGCCGTCGTCGGTGGGCAGCCCACCGAGGTCGCGGGTGTTCGTCGTCCCGTCCAGGTGCAGCCAGCGGTCGGTGCGGGTGGAGGTCACCCGCCGACCGTACGACGTCCCGCCGCGTCCAGCAGCTCCCGGCAGACGGCCAGCAGGCGCTCGCGCAGCACCGCGCCGCGGGCGGCGAAGCCGCGCTGCGAGGCCACGTACTCGGCCTTGCCCTCGGCGGTCTCGATCGCCACGGCCGAGTACCCGTGCGCGGACAGGTCGTAGGGGGACGCCCGCATGTCCAGCTCGCGGACGTCGACCGCCAGCGCGAAGCAGTCGGCCAGCAGCTCGCCGGGGACGGCGGGGCTGAGCTTGTACGCCCACTTGTAGAGGTCCATGGTGGCGTGCAGGCAGCCGGGCTGGTCCATCAGCGGCTGGGTCTCCCGGGTGGGCCGCAGCGTGTTCCGCGGTGCACCGGCGCGGGTGAAGAAGCGGTGGGCGTCGATGTGACTGCACTGCACCCGGTGGGAGTCGACCACCGCGTCGGTGCCCGCCTGGCCGAGCCGCAGCGGCAGCGGGTGGCGCACCTCGCCGTCCTCGGGGCGGTAGAGCATCGCCCACTCGTGCAGGCCGAAGCAGCCGAACTGGCCGGGGCGGGAGGCGGTGCCGCCGAGCAGCCCCTCGATCCAGCCGACCGCGGTGCGCCGCTTGGCCAGGAACGCCGCGACGTCCAGGCCCACCCCGCCCGCGACCTCCGCGTAGAACGGCCAGCTCAGCCGCTCGCCCGCGGCCTCCCCGCTGAGCACCGCGCCCACGCCGGGGTGCCAGCGGCGCAGCCGGCCGGGCGGCTCGGAGTAGTAGGTGAACAGGAAGTCCAGCACCGGGTGCGCGACCCCGGCCCGCCGGCGCTCGGCGTGCGGCACCAGCCAGGTGTCCATCCGCGCCCGGTACGCCGTCTCCCGGGCGCGCCACTCCTGCTCGGGCAGCACAGTCGGCGCGGTGTCGAGCAGCGGGGGCACCGGCCCAGGGTAGGTCGGTGCACCCGGCACCCCTGACACGTGTCACGGGTGCCCGGTGAGCCGGGGGGCGCAGCTGGTGACAGCCGGCACCTGTGCCGGGCCGGGGGCCCCGGCACCGTCGGAGGTGCGTTCGTCAGACCGGCCCGACGGTGGCCGGCCGCGCACCCGAGGAGGCCGACCGTGCAGCCCACCGCCCCACCGATGCCCCCGCCGTCCGGGCCGAGCACCGCGCCCGCGGTGGAGGTCCGCGACCTGCGCCGCAGCTACGGCGACTTCGCGGCGGTGCGCGGCGTCTCCTTCGAGGTCCACCCCGGCGAGGTGCTCGCCCTCCTCGGGGTCAACGGCGCCGGCAAGACCTCCGCCCTGGAGGTGCTCGAGGGCCTCGCTCCCCCCGGCGGCGGCACCGTCCGGGTGCTGGGCATGGACCCGGTCGCCGACCGGGCGCGGGTCCGCCCGTACCTGGGCGTGCTGCTGCAGGCCAGCGGCCTGCCCGGCGACCTCACCGTCGCCGAGACCCTGCGCACCTGGGCCGGCACGCTGACCGCGCCCCGGCCCGTCGCCGAGGCGCTGGCACAGGTCGGGCTCACCGACCGCGCCGACGTCCGGGTGCGCAGCCTCTCCGGCGGCGAGCGGCGGCGGCTGGACCTCGCGCTGTCGCTGCTCGGCCGGCCCGCCGTCGTGGTCCTGGACGAGCCGACCACCGGCCTGGACCCGGAGTCCCGCCGACGCGTCTGGGAACTGGTCCAGGGGCTGGTGGCCGAGGGCGCCGCGGTGCTGCTGACCACCCACCACCTGGAGGAGGCCGAGGAGCTCGCCGACCGGGTCGCGATCATGCGTGCCGGGCAGGTCGTGCTGTCGGGCACGCAGGCGGAGATCGCCGAGACCCAGCCGGCGACCATCCGCTTCGGCCTGGACGACGACGCACCCGAGCCGCCGGTGCCCGCCGGTGTGCAGGTGATCAGCCAGGGCCGGCGGGTGGAGTGGCGGACCCGCGCGCTGCAGCCGGTGCTCGCCGAGCTGCTGGCCTGGGCTGCTGCGCACGGGGTCGTCCTGCGGACCCTGCTGGCCCGCGCCGGCTCGCTCGAGCAGGCCTTCCTCGCCGTCGCGGACGGCAGCGACCCGCACGTCACCCCGGAGGAGAACCGATGAGCGCCCCGCCCCTCGACCGCCCCACGAGCGGACCGTCCCGGCTCTCCCGGGTCTGGTCGCTGGCCTCCGCCGAGACCCGGCTGCTGGGCCGCAACCGGACCGCCCTGGTGAACTCCGTCGTCCTGCCGCTGCTCTTCGTCGCCGCTGTCCCGGCCCTGGGCCTCGACGCGGGTGAGTTCCCCTTCGGCGCCCGGCTGCTGGTGACCGCCGTCGGCATCAGCCTGGTGATGTTGACCTACTACAACCTGGTCACCACCTACGTCGCCCGCCGGGAGGACCTGGTGCTGCAGCGGATGCGCACCGGGGAGCTGACCGACGTCGAGGTGCTGGCCGGCACCGCCGCGCCGACCGTGTTCGTCACGCTCGGCCAGGTGGTGGTCGTCGCCGTCGGGGTGGTGCTGCTGGGCGAGTGGGCGACCCCCGCCGACGTCGTCCTGCCGCTGGTCGCCCTGCTGGCCGGGGTGCTGCTGATGGTGGTGCTGGCCGCGGCGAGCACGAGCTTCACCCGCACGCCGGAGTCCGCCCAGATCACCACGTTGCCGATCATCGTGGTGTCCACCGGGCTGTCCGGGGTCTTCTACCCGCTGTCGGTGCTGCCCGACACGCTGGGCGCGATCGCCCGGTTCCTGCCGCTGACCCCGGTGGTCGAGCTGCTGCAGCTCGGCCTGGCCGGGCAGACCTGGCAGGGCGAGGCGGTCGGCGGCAGCGTCTGGCCGCACGCCGGCCTCCCGCTGGCGGTGCTCGCCTGCTGGCTGGTCGTCGGCGCGATCGCGGCACGGCGCGAGTTCCGGTGGGCACCACGTCGGTGAGTTCGGGCGCGCCGGCCGGTACGGCAGCATGACCGCCGTGCCGACCGTCTCGCGCTGGTGGAACAGCCGCACGGCGCCGCAGCGGATCGACCTCTACACCCGGTGGTCGTTCTACGTGTGGCTGGGGGCCGGGCTGCCGCTGTTCGCCCTCGCCATCGTGGCCCCGGTGTCGACGAGCGCACCGGCGCTCGGCGTCGGGGTCTTCGTCGGCGGCTGTCTGGTCACCGCGGTCGTCGCCATCGCGCTCGCGGCCCGGGGACTCGACGCGCACCGGCACTCAGGGCAGGTGCCGGTCCTGCTGGTGGCGGCCGCGTTCGGGGTGGCCCTGGTGACCGGCGTCGCCGGGGCGTGGGCGGCCACGGGCGGGCAGTACACGCCGGAGGCGCCGTGGGCGCTGGTGATGCCGCCGGGCATGGTGCTCACCGCCTGCACCACCGTGTGGCGCACCCGTTGGCTCGTGGTGCCGTGTCTGGTGATCAGCGCCCTGGGCGGTGGTGCGGCAGTGGCCGACGGCGCCCCGGTGGGCGCTGCCGGAGCCCTGGGTGCCGTGCTGGCCGTGGTCGTCTACGTCACCGTGCTGGCCTTCCGCTTCTCCGTGTGGGTGCTCGACGTGGTGGAGGAGATGGACCACACCCGGGGGGTGCAGATGCAGCTGGCGGTGGCCGAGGAGCGGCTGCGCTTCGCCCGTGACCTGCACGACGTGATGGGCCGGAACCTGTCGGCGATCGCGGTGAAGAGCCAGCTGGCCGGCGAGCTGGTGCGCCGTGCCCGTCCGGAGGCCGCCGACGAGGTCGCGGACATCAGCCGGATCGCCGAGGAGTCGCTCAAGGAGGTGCGGGAGGTGGTCCGCGGCTACCGCAGCACCGACCTCACCGGTGAGCTGGTCGGCGCGCGTTCGGTGCTGCGCGCCGCCGGGGCGCTGTGCACGGTGCAGGGTGAGGACGCCGCGGGCGAGCTGCCCGAGGCCGTGCAGGCGGCGCTGGGCTGGGTGGTCCGGGAGGCGGTCACCAACGTGCTGCGGCACAGCGACGCGAGCGACTGCAGGATCGGGCTCGAGCGGAACGGGGGCGAGGTGCGGCTGACCGTGACCAACGACGGGGTGACGAGCGATCCCGGGCCGGGCACCGGGCTGACCGGACTGCGCGAGCGGCTGGCCGGGGCCGGCGGGGCACTGGACGCCGCCCGGCACGGCGACCGGTTCACCCTCACCGCCACGCTGCCCGCCGGGGGTGCCGCGTGATCCGGGTGCTGCTGGCCGACGACGAGAACCTGGTCCGCTCGGCCTTCGCCGCCCTGCTCGGGCTGGAGGACGACGTCGAGGTGGTCGCCCAGGCGTCCTCCGGCGCCGAGGCCGTGGCCATGGCGCGGGCGCACACGCCGGACGTCGCCGTACTGGACCTGCAGATGCCCGACCGCGACGGCATCGGCGTCGCCGGCGAGCTGCGCACCGTGGTGCCCGCCTGCGGACTGGTGATCGTCACCGGGCACGGCCGGCCCGGGCACCTGAAGCGGGCGCTGGAGGCCGGCGTCCGGGGTTTCCTCCCCAAGACGGTGAGCGCGCCCGTGCTGGTGGAGGTGGTGCGCACCGTCCACCGCGGTGGACGCTACGTCGACCCCGAACTCGCCGCGGAGGCGATCAGCGCCGGGGACAGCCCGCTGACCCCGCGAGAGGCCGACGTCCTGGAGCTGGCGGCCGGCGGTGCCCCGGTCGAGGAGATCGCCGCCCGCGCGCACCTCTCGGCCGGTACGGTCCGCAACTACCTGTCGGCGGCTGCCGCCAAGCTGGGTGCGGCGAACCGGCACGCGGCCGTGGAGGCCGCGCGCCGGCACGGCTGGATCTAGGAGCCGGAGTTCCCCGGCCGGAGCACGTCGTCGTCGCGCTGGGCATCGTCGTCGGTGAGCAGCACGGTGTCCCGCTCGCCGCCGTCGGACCGGTCGTTGCCGGGGGTGCCGTCGACGAGGTTCTCCGTCGAGTTCGCGTCCGCGGTGTCGGGGGACTCGTGGTAGCCGGTGCGGCCGCCTTCGGTCATGGCATCTCCTCGGTGCTGGGGGTGCGGGTCAGGAGTCGAGCGAGTTCTCGGCGCGGTCGGCCAGCTCCGGCTGACCGGAGACCCGGGCCGGCTGGTCGCCGCCGGAGGCCTCGTCGCGCGCGATCGCCTCGTCGGCGGTCAGCGGGACGTCAGCGAAGCCGTCGGTGCCGCTGTCGCTGTTGTCGCCGGTGCCCGACGCGGTCGGGATGTCCTGCTGGATGCGGTCGTTGCCCTGCGGCTGGCTCATCGCTGTCCTCCTCGGTGCGTCGTCCCTGCCGCCATGCCCAGCCCGCCCCCCGGCCATGCGGTCCCGCTCAGAACGCCGCCTCGTCGACCTCCATCAGCGCGTTGTCGGTGTGCTCGACGAGATACCGCTCGCTGGTCAGCTTCGGCAGCACCTGGCTGCAGAAGAACCGGGTGGCGGCGAGCTTGCCCTCGTAGAAGTGCCGGTCCCGCTCGGCCACGTCACCGGCGAGCCCGGCCAGCGCCACCTCCGACTGGCGGACCAGCAGCCACGCGGTGACCAGGTCACCGACCGCGAGCAGCAGCCGGCTGGTGTTCTGGCCGACCTCGTACAGCTTCCTGCGGTCCTCGTTCGCCGCGGTGAGCTGACCGAACATCGCGGTGAGCATCCCCTGCACGTCGCCCAGGGCGGTGCCGAGCAGCGCCCGCTCCTCCTTGAGTCGGCCGTTGCCCGCGTCGCCGGTGACCGTGGCCTGGATCTGCTCGGCCAGCCAGGTCAGCGCCACCCCGCCGTCCCGGACGATCTTCCGGAAGAAGAAGTCCTGGCCCTGGATCGCCGTCGTCCCCTCGTACAGGGTGTCGATCTTGGAGTCGCGGATGTACTGCTCGACCGGGTAGTCCTGCAGGTAGCCCGAGCCGCCCAGGGTCTGCAGCGACTCGCTGGTGAGCAGCTGCGTGGCCCGCTCGGAGCCGTACCCCTTCACCACCGGCAGCAGCAGGTCGTTCACCTTCGCCGCGAGCACGGCCTCCGGGCTGTCCGGGGTGCCGGCGGCCTCGGCCTCCATCACCTGGTCGCGGAAGGTGGCGGTGTACAGGTACAGCGCCCGCATGCCCTCGGTGTAGGCCTTCTGCAGCATCAGCGAGCGCCGGACGTCGGGGTGGTGGGTGATCGTGACCCGCGGGGCGTCCTTCGACGTGGCGGTGAGGTCGGCCCCCTGCACGCGCTCCTTGGCGTAGGCGAGGGCCACCTGGTAGCCCGCCGACAGGGTGGCGATCGCCTTGGTGCCGACGAACATCCGGGCGTACTCGATGACCGTGAACATCTGGGCGATGCCGTCGTGCACGTCGCCGACCAGCCAGCCCGTGGCCGGGACCGGTCCGTCCCCGAAGGTGAGCTCGCAGGTGGTGGAGACCTTCAGCCCCATCTTCTTCTCGAGGTTGGTCACGTGCACGCCGTTGCGCTCGCCGAGCTCGCCGGTGGCCAGGTCCACGTGGAACTTGGGGACGACGAACAGCGACAGCCCCTTGGTGCCCGGCCCGGCGCCCTCCGGGCGGGCCAGCACCAGGTGGACGATGTTGTCGCTGAGGTCGTGCTCGGCCGAGGAGATGAACCGCTTCACCCCGGTGATGTGCCAGGACCCGTCTGGCTGCTGCACCGCCCGGGCCCGCCCGGCACCGACGTCGGACCCCGCATCGGGTTCGGTGAGCACCATGGTGGCGCCCCACAGGTGCTCGATCATCAGCTCGGCCAGGCGCTGCTGGTCCGGGGTGCCGAGGGAGTGCAGGATCGCCGCGAACGTCGCGCCCGAGCCGTACATGAACACCGCCGGGTTGGCGCCGAGGATCATCTCGAAGGCCGCCCAGCGCAGGCTGAAGGGTGCGCCGAACCCGCCGAGCTCCTCGGGCAGGTCCAGCCGCCACCACTCGCCGGCCTCCACCGCCCGGACCGACTGCTTGAACGACTCCGGCAGCGTCACCGAGTGCGTGGCCGGGTCGAAGACCGGTGGGTTGCGGTCGGCGTCGGCGAAGGACGCCGCGAGCGGCCCCTCGGCGAGACGCCGGACCTCCTCCAGCACCCCGCGGGCGGTCTCGGCGTCCATCTGCTCGAACGGTCCGGTGCCGAGCCGGTCCTTGGTGGTCTGGAACTCGAAGAGGTTGAACTCGAGGTCGCGGAGGTTGGCCGTGTAGTGGCTCATCAGCGGAGCGCTCCTGGGTGCGGGCCGGTCGGCACGGGCGGTCTACCCGCGGGTAACAAACGCTATTACCGACCGGTAATCAGGAGCAAGCACCTCGCGCCGGGCCCCTTCCCCGCTCTTCGCCCGCGTCCTGGTGGTGCAGCACGTGGAGAGCAGTCGAGGAACGTGGGAGGTGGGCGCGGCGGGTCAGTCGGGGTCCGCGGAGCCGCCGTCCCGGGAGGCGTCGGGCTCGGTCTCCGGCGGCGGGCTCACCGGCCCGGCCATGCCGTCGGCGTCGTCGTCGCCGGGGGGCGGTGAGGACGCGCTGCCGAGTGGGCCGACGTCGCGGTCGCGGGCGTCGTCGAATGTCGGCGTGTTCATCGCCCGAGTCTGCGCGCCCGCCGATCCGCTGGCGAGCGGCCGGACCGGACCGGTCAGAGGTAGACGGGATCGGGGGCGCGCAGGTGCCGGGCCAGGAGGGCGGTCCCCTCCTCGGGCCGGACGCAGACACCCTGGACCAGCAGCCGTAGCTGGGCAGCCCGACGGCTGCGCTCCCGGATCGCCCCGGTCAGCTCGATCAGGTCCCGGGGATCGGTGTGCCGGTGCACCTCACCGTCCCGCTGGGCCTGGACCCAGAGGCCCGCCAGCGCCGCGTCGAAGGCCGCCTTGGGCCCGTGGATGGGGGCCGGCACCCGCCCGATCCGGATGCCGGCGGCCGCGATGAACCCGTCGTCGGCGCTCACCATGCGGGAGAAGGTGTCGGTGAGCTGCACGATCCGGGAGAGAACGGCTCCGGCAGTGACGGGTTGGCGGGCCAGTTCGTTCATCTCCCCCCACCGCTGTACGGAGACGGCGTCGATCAGGCTGCCCTTGTCGGGGAAGTGCCGGTACAGGGTGGAGATGCCGACCTGAGCCCGGTCGGCGATGGACCGCACGCCGACCCCTGGTCCGTCGGCCGCGACCGCATCCCGTGCGGCGCGCAACAGCCGCTCGACGTTCTCCGCCGCGTCGCTCCTGGCCATGGCTCTCCGCCCCCTCCCGGACCCGGTGTCAGGGAACCTCCCGGACCTGGTGTCAGGGAAGTGGGAACTTAAGCAGTGTTTGTTACCGATTTGCGGCGATGACGTAGCGCTGTTTCCCAGACTCCTCGCACTGCCCGGCCTGGTTCGCCAGCCCGGGCGCCGGACCAGGACGTCGGGCGCGGGCCCCCAGCCCGCGATCCGGCCGGGCTGAACGCGAGGTGGACCGCACCGATGCAGCTGTCACAGACGACCGGGCCGCGCTGCGGCGTCGGTGACCGGGACGGCGGACGCCCGTGGACTCGCTGATCTCCTTCGCCCTGTCCACCACCAACCTCTTCGGGTTCTACGCCCTGCTGGCGCTCGGACTCGGCCTGGTCTTCGGACAGCTCGGCGTGGTCAACGTCGCCCACGGCGACCTGGTGATGGTGGGCGCCTACCTCATGTACGCGCTGGCCCCCGTCCCCTTCGTCCCCCGGGTGCTGTTGGCGGTGCTGGTCGCCGTCGCGCTGGGGCTGCTCGCCGAGTGGTCCGTGCTCCGGGAGCTCTACAGCCGGGGCATGCTCGCCACGCTCCTGGCGATGTGGGGCCTGGGCATCGTCCTGCGCCAGCTGGCCGAGGCCGTGTTCGGGGCGACGCCGCGGTCGGTCGAGGCGCCCATCGAGGGCAGCACGCAGGTGCTCGGCGTGCCCTTCCCGACCTACCGGCTGGTGGCCACCGGAGTCTCCCTGGCCGTCGTCGCCCTCGCCCTGCTGGTGGTCTACCGCACCACCCTCGGTCTCAAGCTGCGGGCCTCGATCGGCAACCGCGACATGGCCGCGGTGCTCGGGATCCCACCTCGGCTGATGATCGCCGGCACGTTCGCCGTCGGGACCGTCCTCGCCGTGCTCGCCGGTGCTCTGCAGAGCCCCACCCTCGGCCTGACCCCGGGGATGGGGGTCGCCTTCCTCGCCCCGGCGTTCTTCGCCGTCCTGATCGGCCGGCCGGGCTCGCTGACCGGACCGGTGGCGGGTGCGTTCGTGGTCGCACTCCTCTCCTCGGTCCTGCGGCGGTACCTCACGGAGACCGTCGCCGAGCTGCTCCTCTTCGCTGCTCTCGTCGTCCTGATCGCCGCCCGCCCTGCGGGCCTGTCCTGGAGGTTGCCCTCGTGGTCCACAAGAACTCGGAACGTCGCGTGACCGGCTCGCGACGGGTCGCACTGGCCGGGAGCAGCGCGCTGCTGCTGGCTCTCACGGCCTGCGGTGGCTCCGTCGGCGGCGGAGGGGACGCCGACCAGGGCAGCGCCGACGAGCCGCTGAAGATCGGCTTCCTCGCCCCCGTGACCGGGCCCGCGGCCCCGGAGGGGATCGCCATGAAGCAGGGCTTCGATCTGGCCATCGAGGACATCAACGCCGACGGCGGGGTGTTCGGCCAGGAGGTCGAGGTGATCTTCCTCGACGACCAGGCCGACCCGGCCACCGCCACCCAGGCGGCGCAGCGGCTGGTCCAGCAGGAGCAGGTGGACTACGTCTTCGGGACGATCACCGACGACACGACCATCGCCGCGGCCAACGTCGCCGAGCAGGCCGGTGTCCCGATGTCCCAGGCGATCGCCACCGCGCTGGACTTCTGCAGCCCGCACTTCTGGCCCTTCGGCGAGACACCGGCCCAGCTGCTGACCGACCTGGTGCCGGCGATGATCGAGCAGTTCGGGCCGAACGTGGCGCTCGTGGGCAACGACTACGTCTTCCCGCGGACCTACCACCAGACCGCCCGCGAGCTGGTCGAGTCCGCCGGCGCCACCGTGGTGGCCGAGGAGTACTCCCCGCTGGGCACCTCGGACTGGCAGCCGGTGATCAGGAAGCTGGCCGACGCCGACCCCGACTGGATCCTCTCCGCCGTCGTCGGCGGCGACGCGGTCTCGCTGGTCAAGCAGGCCGACCAGTTCGGGCTGCTGGAGGGCCGCGGGCTCACCGGGACCTCGGTGGACCAGCAGTTCTACCCCGGTCTCGGTGCGCTGCTGGACGGCCGGACCCAGGTGGTCCGGTACACCGACCAGGCGCCGGGGGCCGCCAACGAGGCCTTCGTCCAGCGCTACCGCGAGGCGTACGACACCGAGGACCCGATCTCCGGGGTGGCCGGCAACGCCTACGTCGGCATGCGGTTCATCGCCGAGGCCTTCGAGCAGGCGGGCTCCACGGACGCCGATGCGGTGAGCGAGCAGATGGGCCAGCTGGAGCACGAGGGCCTCACCGGGACGGTGAGCTTCGACCCGGAGAACCACGTGAGCCAGGCCCCGATGTTCCTCACCACCATCGACGGGGGCGCCTACCGGGTCCAGCAGGAGCTCGGTGTGGTCGAGGACGAGCAGACCAAGGACTGCGGGTGATCTCCGACCTGCGCGGCCGGTTCGGGGCCGGGCACGCGGCGGCGCTGGCCGCCGCGGTCCTGGCTCTGGCCGCGGCCCCCTTCGTCCTGCTGCCCTACCCGCTGGCACTGCTGACCCTGGCCCTGGTCTACGGCCTGTTCGCCTTCGGCCTCGACGTGGCGTGGGGCCGGGCGGGCGTGGTCAGCATCGGTCACGCGGCGTTCTTCGGCATCGGTGCCTACGGCTCGGCGATCGCCGCGGCCCACGGCCTGCCGATGGTGCTGGGCGGTGTAGCCGGGGTCCTCGTCGCGACGCTGGTGGCGGTCCTCGTGGGGCTGGCCGGGCTGGGGCGTCGCGCCATGCCGGCGACCATGGCGGTGCTGACCCTCGCCCTGACGCTGGTCACCAGCCAGGGGGCACGCTCCTGGACGGCGCTGACCAACGGCACCAACGGCCTGGTCGTGTTCTCCGGGAGCGGCGTCGTCGGCAGCTACTACCGGACCGCCGCCGTCGTGGTCGTCACGGTGGTCGTGGTCTGGCTCGTCGTGCTGCGCGGCCCGCTGGGACGGCGGTTCCTCGCCGTCCGCAGCGACCAGCAGCGCGCCGAGCACCTGGGCATCGACCCCCGCCGGGTGAAGACGACGGCGCTGGCGGTGAGCGGTGCGGTGAGCGCCGTGGCCGGCGCCGTCGCCGCGCCCGTGATGGGCCTGGTCTCACCGTCGGCCGCCGGCATCGTGCTGTCCACGGAGGTGCTCGTCTGGCTGGCCGTGGGTGGCCTGGGCACGATCTCCGGCGCGTTCCTCGGCGCGGGGCTGGTCACGTTGGGCGAGCAGACCCTGGGCGACGTGCTGGGCAGCTGGTACCTGCTGCTCATGGGGGTGCTGTTCCTCCTCGTCGTCCGCTTCGCCCCGGAGGGGCTCGTCGGGCTCGGCCGCACCCTGCTCCGCCGGCCGGTGCGGGAGAGGGCCTCCGGCGGTGCGGTGCTGACCGGCGTGGTCCGCCCCCGGACCGCCCTCCCTCCGGTGGAAGCCACGGCCCCCGCGGTCGCCGCCCACGACGTGGAGAAGGACTTCGGGCCCGTCCCGGTCATCAAGGGCGTCGACCTGCGCGTGGCCAGCGGGGAGGTGGTCTGCCTGATCGGGCCGAACGGTGCCGGGAAGTCCACCTTCCTCGGCGTGCTGGCCGGCGAGCACCTGCCCGAGCAGGGACGGGTGCACTTGTCCGGGCAGGACGTGACGAACTGGGCGCCGTACGAACGCGCCCGGCTGGGGCTGGGGCGCCTCTTCCAGGTCCCCAGTGTGTTCCTGGGACTCACACCCGCGCAGAACCTGGCGATCGCGCGCGCCGAGGCGGTGCAGGAGCCGGTCTCCCTCCCGCTCATCGACCGCTTCCTCGAAGCCGACGACGCGCCCGCCAGCGAGCTCTCCCTGGCCGATCGGCGGGTGCTGGAGCTGGCGATGGTGCTCTCCTGGGGGCCGCGGATCCTGCTGCTCGACGAACCGGCCGCCGGCCTCTCGCACGAGGACTCGATCGCGCTCGCCCGCACGCTCCGGGATGTCGCGGAACGGACCGGCTGCACGCTGATCGCCGTCGAGCACGACATGGAGATCGTCCGCGAGCTGGCCGATCGGGTGGTCGTGCTGGCCGACGGCCGGGTCCTGGTCGAGGGCTCCATGGCGGAGGTCTCCGCCCACGACGAGGTGCGACGCGCTTACCTGGGGGTGGCCTGATGCTCGAACTGTCCTCGCTGACCGGCGGCTACAAGGACACCCGCGTCGTCAACGACCTCTCGCTGCAGGTGCGGCCTGGTGAGGTCGTCGGGGTCCTGGGCCGGAACGGCGTCGGCAAGACCACCCTGCTCAAGAGCCTGTTCGGACTGTGCCGGGTGTTCTCCGGTGAGGTGCGGATCGACGCGGCCGCGGTGCCCACGGGCCGGCCGGAACTGCTGGCCCGCGCCGGGTTCACCCTCATGCCCGACGACCGCGGGGTGTTCTCGGAGCTGACCATCGGCGAGAACCTGCGGCTGGCCACCCGACGGGGATACCGCCCGCCGGTCGACGTCCATGCGGTCTACCCGTTGCTCCGGGACCGGGTCGACCAGGCCGCCGGCACGCTCAGCGGCGGCCAGAAGCAGCAGGTCGGCCTGGCCCGCGCCCTGCTGGCGGGTTCCCGGCTGATCGCCGTCGACGAGTTCTCCCAGGGCCTGCAGCCCTCGGTGGTCGACGACTCGATCGCCGCGTTCCGGACGGTGGCCGACTCGGGTGTGGCCGTGCTCCTGGTGGAGCAGGGCCCGGAGATCCCCCTGCGCGTGTGCGACCGGATCGTGGTGATGGTCAAGGGCGAGATCGCCCTGGACGCGCCCGCCGCCGAACTCCGCGCCGATCCGTCCCGGCTGACCGACCTGCTCGTCGTGACCTGACCACCTCTCACCCCCCCGCCCCTCCGAGACCGGGAGATGCACCCGTGACCACGTCCCCCCGCTCGTTCCCGCCCGAGGCGCTGGCGCACGCCGCCCGCGGCGCACGCCTCGAGCTGTCCGCCGACCGCCTCGACGCCGTCGGCCGGACCCTCGCCGACATGTACGCGCTGATCGACCGACTGGACGACGTCCCGCTGGGGGAGACGCCCCCCGCGACCGCCTTCGACGCCCGCTGGGAGGCATGACCGTGCAGCCCCACGAGCTGTCCGTGACCGAGGCCGCCGAGGAGATCGCCGCCGGCCGGCTGTCCCCGGTCGAGCTCACCGACTCCGTCCTCGACCGGCTCGCGGCCACCGAGCCCACGATCGGTGCCTTCGCGCACGTCTGCGCGGACACGGCCCGCGAGGAGGCAGCCGTCGCCGAGCGGGAGATCGCGGCCGGCCGGCGCCGGGGGCCCCTGCACGGCATCCCCCTGGGCGTGAAGGACCTGTACGACACCGCGGGCGTCCCGTCGACGTCCAGCTCGAAGGTCCGCGCGGGGCGTGTCCCGGACGCCGACGCCGTCGCCGTCCAGCAGCTGCGCGCGGCCGGGATGGTGATGGTGGGCAAGACGCACACCCACGAGTTCGCCTACGGCGGCCGCACCCAGACCACCCGCAACCCCTGGGACACCAGCCGGATCCCCGGCGGGTCCAGCGGTGGCTCGGGGGCCGCCGTCGCTGCCGGCTCCTGCCTGGTCGGCCTGGGCACCGACACCGCGGGCTCCATCCGCATCCCGGCCAACCTCTGCGGCACCGTCGGGCTCAAGCCCACCTACGGGCGGACGTCGCGGCGCGGGGTCGCCTCGCTGTCCTGGTCGCTGGACCACGTGGGGCCGCTGACCCGCACCGTCTCGGACGCCGCGCTGGTCCTGGACGCGATCGCCGGCCACGACCCGTCGGACCCCGCCTCGGTGGACGTCCCGGTCCCCGGGTACGCGGCCGGGCTGGACAGGGGCGTGGCGGGGCTGCGCATCGGCGTCCCGTCGAACTTCTTCTTCGACCACGTCGAGGAGGGGGTGGAGCGCTCGGTCCGCACGGCGGTCGACGTCCTGGCCGGACTCGGGGCGCAGGTGCGCGAGGTGCAGATCCCCTACCCCGACCAGGTGCTCGCCGCGGAGTGGGCGATCGTGCTGCCGGAGGCGGCCGCCTACCACCAGGAGATGCTCCGCGAGAAGGCCGACCTCTACCGGCCCGAGACGCGGATGTCGCTGGAGGTCGGTGAGCTGGTGCTGGCCACCGACTACATCAAGGCGCTGCGGATGCGGACGCTGATGCAGCGGGCGTGGGCGCAGCTGTTCGCCGACGTGGACGTGGTCGTGGCCCCGGTCCAGCCGTTCCCCGCGCCCGAGGTGGACGCGATGGAGGTGACCTGGCCTGACGGGACCAACGAGGCGGTCGACCTCGCGATGGTGCGGCTCACCGCGCCGGGCAACCTCACCGGGCTGCCGACGCTGGCGGTGCCGACCGGCTTCGACGCGGCAGGGCTCCCGCTGGGGATGCAGCTCATGGGCCGGCCGTTCGACGAGATGACGCTGCTGGCCGCCGGCGCCGCCTACGAGGCGGTCACCGACCACGTCGGGCGGATCGCGCCGGTCGCCTGAGCGTGCGCCGTACGGGCGGCCCGGTCGCCTGACCGGGCCGCCCGGGTCAGGGCTGCTCGTCGAGGACCGGGCCGGCCTGGTGCCGTGGGTGGCCGTGGGTGCGCTCGCGCTGCTTCATCCGCGCCTCGAAGACGTGCCGGTCGCCGTCGGTGAACCGGTCGCGGGCCTGCTGGTCGAAGTCGCGGAAGGTGGACCAGTAGTTGGCGTCGTAGTCCTCGACGACCTGGAAGGTCCACCGGTCGGCGATGACGTTGCGGCCGACCAGGTCACGGTCCAGGTCGTCGGCGAACTCGCCGTGCCCGGCCTGGCGGAACAGGTCGACGGCGTCCTGCAGCAGCAGGTCGGCGCGCCCGGTGAGCTGGTGGAAGCCGTAGAGCATGCCGCGGGCGTGCTCGACGGCCTCGAGGGCCTCGGAGAGCTTGCCGACGGCGGTGACGGTGTCGTCGTCGAGGTCGGGGCGCGAGCGGTCGGTCATGAGCCGATCCTGCGGGTCCGGACGCCGTCCCGCCCGTCGTGCCACGGTCGGTCGTCGTCCGGGCGGCGTGGTCGCCGTCCAGCCCGCGGTCGTCGTCCGGGCCCGTCCTGGCTCACCGCCGGTGCTCCTGGCTCACCTCCCGTGCTGAGCCAGGAGCCATCACGATCAGGAGACCTGATCCCGGAGGAGGTGTCAGGCGGTGGCGTCCCGGACGGCGGCGTCGACCAGCTTCTCGGCGAGCCGGCGGCCGTGCGAGGCCGGCCCGTCGGGCCCGAGCAGACCACCGGAGAGGTACATGCCGTCGATGATCAGGTGCACCTGCGCGGCCAGGTCCTCGCCGCCGCCGCCGGGCACCACCTCGGCGGCCAGCCGTTCCAGCCGCATGTGCAGCTCGAACTTGTAGTCGGCGGCGGCGCTGCGGGCCGGGTGCTGCGGGTCGTCGTACTCGCTGCTGACGTTGGTGAACGGGCAGCCGCGGAAGCCGGTGCGAGTGACGTCCCTCTCCACCGCGTCGACCACCGAGAGCAGGGCGGCCCGCGGGTCGCCCTCCAGCCGGATGAGCTCCGTGTCGATGTAGGACAGCACCGTGGCCGCCTTGCGCGCCAGGTAGGCCCCGACCAGGTCGTCCTTGCTCTTAAAGAGCCGGTAGACGGTCATCTTGCCCAGTCCGGTCTCGCGGACCAGCTCGTCCATGCCCACACTGCGCGAGCTGCGTGCCGAGAACAGGCGCTCGGCGGTGTCCAGGACGATCTCCTGACGCTCCGCGCGGGAACGACGGACGGGTGCCGGCCCGTCGTCGGCCGTGTGCAGGGGAAGGGCTGCGGCAGTCACGCCAGCGATCGTGCAGCACCACGTGACGGAGCAGTTCGCGGCACGCCGACGTGTCCTGGCGCTGGCGCAGCGTCATCGTGGCACACGGCACCAGCCGGGACGGCAGGGGTTCCGTGAGGCTGCTGGGACGACGACGTCGCAGGTCCGCGGCGGGGTGCGGTCAAGCCCCGAAGGTCAGGCCCGGTGGTTCAGGCCCGGTGGTTCAGGCCCGGTGGTTCAGGCCCGGCGTACCCGGCGCGGGTTGGCCAGCATGCGGGCCAGCGGCTGCTGCTCCGCGCGCGCGTCCTCGGCCCCGCTGGGGGCGTTCTGGTCCATCCGCTGGTGGTCGGTGTCGTTGTTCGGCATGGTCCCGAGCTTCCCCTGCGCCTGCCGGGGCAAAACAGCCCCGGAGGCACGAGAACCCGTTCGAGGCTGAGATGTCGATCACCCGCCCGGGCCGGGTGGGCGGCGGTCAGCCGGCGCGGTCGACCACCAGCGGGGCCTGGTCGACCACCGGTTCGATGGCCCGGCGCGGGGTGCGGTCCCGGGTGACGAGCAGGGTCACCGCCCAGGTGAGGACGGCGAGGGTGGTGACGAAGAAGCTGGGCGGCAGGTTGACCATGGCCGAGAGCACCAGGCCGAGCCAGACGCTGCCCAGCGCGATCCCGACGGCGAGCGCGGCGACCATCCCGGGGCGTGCGGTGATCCGCAGCGCCGCGGCGGCCGGCGTGACCACGAGCGCGAAGAGCAGCAGGGTGCCCACCACCTGCACGGCCATCGTGATGGTGAGGGCGAGCAGGACGACGAACGCCACCCCGAGCGCGCGCACCGGCACGCCGCGCGCCTCGGCCACCGCCGGGTCGACCGAGGAGAAGACCAGCGGGCGGGCGATCACCGCGAGGGCGCCGACCACGAGCAGGGTGAACCCGCCGAAGACCCACAGCTGGTCGGTGGAGATCGCCAGCAGGTTGCCGAACAGTACGGCGGTGGTGCGGCTGGCGTTGGCGGTGGCGAGCGAGGCGAACAGCACGCCGAGGCCGGTGGCGAAGGCCAGGATCGTGCCGGTGGCGACCTCCCGTTCGGCCACCCGCTTGCCGAACAGGCCGATCAGCAGCCCGCCGCCGACGCAGAAG
Organism: Modestobacter sp. SYSU DS0875; assembly: GCF_054050915.1. Lineage (NCBI taxonomy): Bacteria > Bacillati > Actinomycetota > Actinomycetes > Geodermatophilales > Geodermatophilaceae > Modestobacter > Modestobacter sp. SYSU DS0875. The sequence goes on from NZ_JBJHAH010000013.1 coordinate 109,373, forward strand.
ACCGCCAGGCCCAGGGTCACCGGCGCGCCGACGAGGATCGCGCCGGTGGCACCGGGGAAGCCGATGTGGGCCAGCGCGTGCGCGGCGAAGGCGTTCTGTCGGGTGACGACGAACCAGCCCATCAGGCCCGCGGTGAGCGCGACCATCGACCCGCCGATCAGCGCGTGCTGCATGAACGAGGCCTGCAGCACCTGCAGCCAGTTCTCCTGGAAGGTGACCACGGTTCAGCCGCCCCGGGTGAAGAGATCGCCCTGCGCGGTGCGCACCACGCGGACCGGGGTGCCGTACAGGTGGGTGAGCAGGTCCTCGGTGACGACGGCGTCGATCGGGTCGTGGTGCGGGTGCCCGTCGAGCAGGTACACGGCGTCGGTGAGCACCGGGAGCAGCGGGTTGAGGTCGTGCACGACGACCATGATGGTGACCTGTCGCGAGCGGGTGAGCTCGCCGAGCAGGGTGACCACCTCGTGCTGGTTGCGCAGGTCGAGGTTGGCCAGCGGCTCGTCGAGCAGCAGGAGCTCGGCGTCGTCGACGATCGCCTGGGCGATGGCGACGCGCTGCTGCTGGCCACCGGAGAGCTCCGACATCCGCCGGTCGGCGTAGCCGGTCGCGCCGACCCGGTCGAGCGCCTCGTCGACCCGGGCACGTTCGGCGGCCGAGGCGCGGCGCAGCCCGAAACGCCCTCCGGTCAGGCCCAGCATGACCAGGTCCCGGGCGCGGACGGTCTCGCCCAGGGCGGCGGTGTAGTTCTGCGGCACGTAGCCGATCCGGCGGTCACCTCGGCGCGGGGTGCGGCCGAGCACCTCGACCCGGCCGGTGGCCGGGGGCAGCAGCCCGAGGGCCAGCTGGAACAGCGTGGTCTTGCCCGCGCCGTTGGGGCCGATGACCCCGACGACGGCGCCGGTGGGCACGGTGAGCGTGCCGTGCGACCAGACGACCCGGCCGCCGCGCGCCACCGAGACGTCGTCGAGGACGAGCGCCGGTGGCGGCGCGACGGCCGGGTCGGCTGTCTGGATGTCGGTCACTGACCCCCACCGAGTGCGTCGGAGAGCTGCTCCAGCTGGGACAGCTGCCAGGAGACGAACGAGGTCTCGCCGTCCGGCACCGACTCTGTCACCTCGACGACCGGGATGTCGGCCGCCTCCGCCGAGGCTCGCAGCTGCTCGGGGACGCTCCCCTCGGTCTGGGTGTTGTAGACCAGCACGTCGATCGACCCATCGGACAGCGCGGCCTCGAACGCGGCCACGTCACCCGGTGCCGGCTCGGCCTCGTTGCTCGCTGCCTCCCGGTAGCCCTCGGGGGTCGCGTCGGTCAGGCCGACGGTCTCCGCGGTGTACTCGAACACGCTCTCCGTGGCGGCGTAGCTGCGCCCCGCGGCGGCGGACTGCAGGGCGGTGATCTCGTCCAGGTAGGGCTGCAGGTCGGCCGCCCAGGCCTCGGCCTGCTCGGCGAAGTGGCCGGCGGCGTCGGGTGACAGCTCGCTGAGCTGCTCGGTCACCGCGGCGGCGACGGCCTGGACGTACTCGGGGGAGTACCACAGGTGCGGGTTGACCCCGCCGTGAGCGTGTCCCTCCTCGGCCTGTCCCTCATCCTCGGCGTGGTCCTCGTCGGGGTGGCCCTCGTCCTCGGCGTGCTCCTCGGTCTCCATCCCGACGACCTCGGCAGCGTCGACGACGGCCGGGTCCGAGTCGAGCGAGGCGACCGCGTCGGCGGCCCAGTGGTCGTAGTCGGCGCCGTTGAGCACGATCAGCTCGGCGTCGGTGAAGGCGGCGATGTCGGCGGAGGTGGCCTCGTAGTCGTGCGGGTCGACGGCGGAGGAGGCGAGCACGGTGGTCACCGTGGCGCAGTCGCCGCCCAGCTGCTCGACGACGTCGCCCCACTGGCTCACCGACACGACGACGTCGAGCACCTCGCCGGGGCAGTTGTCCGCGTCGGCCGCACTGGTCGTGGTGCCGGCACCGCCGGAGCTGCCGCAGGCGGCCAGGGCGAGCGTGGCGGTGGCGGCCAGTGCGGCGAACACGGGGCGGCGGGACAGGGCAGGGCGGGGCACGGCGGGTCCTCACGTGGATGCCTGATGGGAATGAATCTCAGACCCAGTATCACCCACGGGTCGGACCGGGTCGAGCTCGGTCCCTGCCTGTGACGGTCATCATGGAGGGCGGCGTCGCCCGGGCGGGCCGGGCGACCGTGCTGGAGGAGGGTGCCGTGCCCGTGTCACGGGACCGCAGCTCGTCCGTGCGCCGGCCGACCGCGCCACCGCGCCGGGCGCCGCGCGCGCCGGACCTGCCGCCGCCGGCGCCGGCGCCCGAGCCGGGAGAGCCGGGGGAGGCGGTCGAGGGGCGGGCGCCGCGCGGCTGACCCGGCGACCGCCGGGCCAGCCACGCCCGGCTCAGGCGCCGGTGACGCGGTTCTCCGGGTCGAGCCCGTCCTCGGCCGCCTCCTCCGTCCCCTCGGCGGGCTGGTCGGGGTGCGGCGTGCGGCCGCCCTCCTGGTCGACGGCGGGGTCGCCGCCCTCGGCGGGCTCGCTGGGGTGCTGCGGTGCGCTCTCGGTCATGCCTGGGCGGATGCCCGACCGTCCGGCCCGGAAACCCGGCGCCTCAGGCCACCGGCCCGGCGGGTGGGGTGCGGGGCAGCAGCGCCCGGACGGCGTCGTCGTCGGGCAGCGCGCCCCGCGCACCCGGCCCGGTGGTCGACAGCGCCGCGGCGGTGACGGCGTACCGCACCGCCTCGGCCAGTCCGGCCCCGCGGTCCAGCGCGCTGCTCAGCGCGCCGCAGAAGCAGTCGCCGGCGCCGGTGGTGTCCACGGCGTCGACCGGCGGCGGCGTCTGCAGCAGCACCGGCCCCTCGGCCGGCACCACCAGCGCACCCCGCCCGCCCAAGGTCACCACCACGTCGCCGGTGGCCACCCGCCGGGCCAGCGCGGCCAGGGCGGCCGGGGAACCGTCCCCGTCCCGGGCGCCGGCCAGTGCCCGCAGCTCCGGCTCGTTGGGCACCAGCACGTCGACGGCGGCGAGCAGTTCGGCGGGCAGCGGCCGGGGCGGTGCCGGGTTGAGCACCACCGTGCCGCCGGTGGCCGCCGCGGCGGCCCGCACCGTCTCCAGCGGGGTCTCCAGCTGCAGCAGCAGCACGCCCGCGCGGTGCACCGACTCGACGTCGACGTCGTCCGGCGTGAGCGCGGCGTTCGCCCCGGGGACGACGACGATCAGGTTCTCCCCACCGCGGGCCTCCACCGGGATCGTCGCCGACCCGGTTGGGGTGCCGGGGGTGGGCTGCACCCGACCGACGTTGACCCCGGCGTCGGCCAGCGCGGCGAGCTGACGGCCGGCGGCCGGATCGTCGCCGACCCGGCCGACCATGTGCACGCCGCGCCCGAGCCGGCCGGCCGCTGCGGCCTGGTTCGCGCCCTTGCCGCCGGGCAGCAGTGCCACGGCCGAACCGACGACGGTCTCGCCGCGCCCGGGGAGCCGGTCGACGGTCACCACCAGGTCCTCGTTCAGGCTGCCGACGACGGTCACGGACACGGCGGGATCCCGGGGCTCGACACGGCAGGGAGCCTAGGAGGCGACGTCAGCCGTCCGCGCGCAACCGGCGGCGCAGCGGCAGGGCGTACCAGGTGACGACGCCCAGCGTCCCGACCACCGCGCAGACCACGACCGCCGGCCATCGCCCCAGCACCACGTCGATGACCAGCAGCAGCGCGGCGGCGATGCCGATCAGCAGCAGGCCCAGGCCGATGACCAGGCCGCGGTCGGCGTAGCGCACGATCGCCGCCTTCTGCTGCCGCCGGAACAGCGTGCGGTGGAAGGAGACCGGCGCCACCAGGCTCACCGTGGCGCAGGCCGAGCTGATCAGGGCCACCGAGTAGACGGTGACCCCGAACGTGCCCAGGTCGGCGAAGCGGGACTGGAACGGCAGGGTGAGCAGGAAGGCGAAGAGCACCTGGACACCGGTGATCGCCACCCGCATCTCCTGCAGGGCCTCGTTCACGTTCCGGTCCAGCACCTGGTCGGGGGTCTCGCCCCGGGCGCGGGCGGTCCGTTCGGCGTCGGTCAGCTTCTCGGCCACCTCCCCGCGGTACCGCAGGCGGAGTCGATCAACACCCGGGGGAGGCGCCAGGCCCGAGCACCAGGCCGAGGACGCCGACGCGATCCGCCGCGAGTTCGGCGCGGCGGTGAACACGACCGCCGGCGAGCTCGAGCGCTGGCTGCGGACCGAGGAGTCGCAGTCGGTGGGGCAGGAGGACGGCGGCTCCGGTGAGTCGACCGGGCACGAGTCGGGCCGGCGGATCGTCGAGCTGCTGCACACGAGGAAGGCCGACCTGGACGACGACCTCGCGCACCTGCGGAAGCTCACCGGCTACCTCACGCGCCACCTGGCGCAGGAACCGGCGACGGAGGACGTCGAGACCTCCCGCCGGCGGTACAGCCTGATGAACCGGGGTCACGACCCCCTCGAGGGCGAGTAGCGTCGGCGGCGTGCAGCGCAACGACCCGGCGCAGTACGACGAGCTGGCCGACCAGTGGTGGGACCCGCGCGGGGGCTTCGCGATGCTCCAGTGGATCGCCGCCTCGCGGGCCGGGCACGTGCCCCCGGCGTCCGGTCCCGGTGCCGTGCTGGTCGACCTGGCGTGCGGTGGTGGCCTGATGGCCCCGCACGTGAATCGGCTGGGGTACCGGCACGTCGGCGTGGACATCGGCCTGGCCGGGCTGCGCATCGCCCGCGAGCACGGCGTCACCCCGGTGCGCGGGTCGGTGCTGGCGGTGCCGCTGGCCGACGGGTGCGCCGACGTCGTGACCGCCGGGGAGATCCTCGAGCACGTCGAGGACCCCGGGCAGGTGCTCGCCGAGAGCGCCCGGTTGCTCAAGCCCGGTGGCGTGCTGGTCATCGACTCGATCGCAGCCACCCGGCTCGCCCCGCTGGTGGCCGTCCGGATCGCCGAGCGACTGCCCGGCGGGCCGCCGCCGGGCATCCACGACCCGGCGCTGTTCGTCGACCGACGCGAGTTGCTGGCCACCGCGGATCGGCTGGGGCTGGACCTCCGGCTGGTCGGCCTGCGCCCGTCGGTACGCGACGTGGTGTCCTGGCGGCGCGGCCGGCGGGCGGGGGTCCGGATGCGGCAGATGCCCTACACCGGCATCCTCTTCGCCGGCTACGGGGTCAAGCGCGGCGGGCGGGGGGCCGTCCCCGGACGTACGGTCGGGTCATGAGCAGGACCGACGGAAGCTGCCCACGGCCGTGAGCGCGGTCGTCACCGGAGCCGGACGGGCGCTGCCGACCACCTACGAGCAGTCGGCTGTCTGGCGGGACTACTTCGGCCCCCGCTACGACGGGCTGCGGGCCGCGGAGCGGGTCTTCATGGCCGCCGGCGTGCGCACCCGGCACGCGGTGGTCTACCCCGGCGACGAGGACCTGTCCGCGGCGGGCACCGAGACCCGGATGCTCCGCTACGTCGCCGAGGCGATGCCGCTGGGCAAGCAGGCCGTGGCCGGTGCGCTGGACGCCGCCGGACTGGCGCCGGGTGACGTCGGCCTGTTCGCCGTCGCCTCCTGCACCGGCTACGTCACCCCGGGGCTGGACATCCGGCTGGCCCAGGACCTCGGCATGCCGGCCACCCTGCAGCGGCTGCTGGTCGGGCACATGGGCTGCTACGCGGCGCTGCCCGGGCTGGGCGCGGTGGGCGACTACGTGACCGCGCGGTCCAGGCCCGCCGTCTTGCTGTGCCTGGAGCTGACCAGCCTGCACGTGCAGCCGACCGTCCCGGAGCTGGAGCAGGTGGTCAACCACTCGCTGTTCAGCGACGCCGCCGCCGCGGTGGTCGTGGAGCCGGGAGCCCGGCGCGGCCGCAGGGTCGCGGCCACCGTGGCCCGCACCGACTACGCCACCGCCGACCACATGACCTGGGACGTCACCGACCTCGGGTTCCGGATGGGCCTGTCCCCGCGGGTGCCCGACGTGCTCTCCCGGCACGTCGGCGCCGTCGTCGACGAGCTGCTGACCGGCGCGGGGCTGCGGGTGGAGGACGTCGCCGGCTGGGCGGTGCACCCCGGCGGCCCGCGGATCCTCGACGTCGTCCGCGACCAGCTGGGGCTCGCCGAGGAGCAGCTGGGCGCCTCCCGGCGGGTGCTCGCCGAGCACGGCAACTGCTCCTCGGCCACCGTGCTGCTGGTGCTGGAGGAGCTCGGCGACGTCGACGGCCCGGTGGTGGCGATGGCGTTCGGGCCGGGGCTGACCCTCTACGCGACCCTGTTGCTGCCCGCCTGACTCACCCCCAGGTCGCCAGTCACCAGAGATCGCCACGGCGCCAGTCGCAGACCAGTCGGCCGGCCGGGTCCAACGGGACCGGCGTCGACGGCGTGGCCAGCACGAAGACGCTCTCGTCGCTGGTCTCCCGGACCCCGTCGGGGGTGAGCGCGGCGGTCGGCCCGGTCCACGGCAGCCAGCCGCGGGCGGTGTAGAGCGCGGCGCCGGCGGTGCTGGCGGACAGCGCCCCCAGCTCGAACCCGCCGGTGACCAGTCGCTCGATCTCGGCCATCACCGCGGTCCCCACGCCCCGGCGGCGGAACGACGCCGCGGTGGCGACCGCCTCGACGTAGCCGGTGCGCAGCGTCGTCCCCCCGGCGATCAGCTGGCGGCCGACGACGGCGGCGTGACCGGCCGGTTCGCCGTCGACGGTGGCCAGCACGTGCACGCCGCCCAGTGCGTGGCTCCAGTCGTCGTCGCCGAACGAGTCGAAGGCGGTGTCGAGGAAGCCGCGCAGGTCGCGGAGCTCGGCGGGGGAGAGGTCCGCCGTCGGCAGGGTGCGCAGCTGGACGTCGGAGGAGGTCACCGGCACAGCCAAACGGATCGGCTCCGGTGCCGCAGCCCGGGGGTGGGCCGGGAGGGGAGGAGAGCGGGTGACGAGAATCGAACTCGCACTGTCAGCTTGGGAAGCTGATGTTCTACCATTGAACTACACCCGCAGCGGGGCTCACACCCTGCGGCGACGAGCCTACCAAGCGCCCGGGCCGAGGCGGCAGCCCCCCGGGTCAGCCCCGCATCACGCCCAGGAAGCCGGTCATCTCCGACCGCAGCGTCTCCGCCATCCGCGAGAGCCCGGTGCTGTCCGTGCCGGCCGGGCCCAGCGAGGACGAGCCGTCGACCGCTGCGCGATGACCTGCTGGATCTCGGTCGAGGAGCGGTCGAGCGAGACGGTCGTCGGCCAGCTTGAGCCGGGAGTCCCGTGCCTCGAGCACCCGCTCCTGGGTCCGGGCCGTCGCGTCCCGGGCGGTGTTGATGTCCGCTGCGCCGTCGCGGTGGGCACCGGGCAGCCCGGTGAGCAGCACCCGGCACTGGGTCGCGTCCGACGTGCATCGGCAGCCCGGTGCGCCTGTTGACCCGGCCGCCGCGGGCAGGGACCAAGGTCCCGGTTCCCTAGACTCCGCGGCATGCTGCTGTCCGACCGCGACATCCGGGCCGCGCTGGCCGACGGCCGGCTCGGCATCGAGCCCTTCGACGACGCGATGGTGCAGCCCTCCAGCATCGACGTCCGGCTGGACCGGTTCTTCCGGGTGTTCAACAACGCCCGGTACACCCACATCGACCCCGCTCAGCAGCAGGACGACCTGACCACGCTCGTCGAGCCGACCGGTGACGACCCGTTCGTCCTGCACCCCGGGGAGTTCGTGCTCGGCTCCACGCTGGAGGTGGTGAGCATCCCCGACGACCTGGCGGCCCGGCTGGAGGGCAAGTCGTCGCTGGGCCGGCTGGGTCTGCTCACCCACTCCACCGCCGGCTTCGTCGACCCGGGCTTCTCCGGGCACATCACCCTCGAGCTGTCCAACGTGGCCAACCTGCCCATCACGCTGTGGCCGGGGATGAAGATCGGGCAGCTGTGCCTGTTCCAGCTGAGCTCGCCGGCCGAGCACCCCTACGGCTCGTCGGTCTACGGCTCCCGCTACCAGGACCAGCGCGGCCCGACGCCGTCCCGGTCGTTCCGCAACTTCAACCGGGCCGAGACCCGCCGTCCCGACCCGACCACGCCGCCCGCGTGACCGTCACCCGCTGGCCGGTGGGTGAACAGTCGTGCGCGGCCGGGTGACGGGCCGCCGTGCTGGGTAGGGAGGCCGCCATGGACCCCCGGGACACCGCCGTTCTGCTGCCAGCGGCCTCCGACGACCGCGTGGCGGACGGCTTCTTCGACTGCGCCGAGGAGTCGGCGCACTACGCCTTCGGGGTCCAGCTGCTGCTGACCCAGTACGCCTCCCTGGTGCCCTGGGAGGACGAGGGGGTCGCCGAGCTCGGCAGCGGCGACGCCCGGGCGATCGCGCACGTGGTCCGCGCCGTGCCGGGCCTGCGGGTGCACGGCACCGACATCAGCGAGACCTCGGTGACCCGGGCCCGGCAGACCATCGCCGAGGTCGGTGTCGCCGACCGGTACACCGTCGAGCACGGCGACTTCTTCGCCTGGGCCGACTCCGCCGGCGGTGAGCGGGTCAGCACGGTGATCGCCAACCCGCCCTACCTCCCCGCCCCCGACGGCGAGCTGCTCATGCCAGAGCTGTGGGGCGGTTGGTACGGCAACGACCTCGCGCTGCGGTTGCTCAAGGCGGGGTTCGACCACGTGCTGGTGGCCCTGCCCAGCTACTCCGACCCCGCCGGCACCCTGGCCGCGGCCGGGGAGCAGGGGTTCCGGGTGGCGAACTTCCTGGCCATGGGGCTGGAGTTCGGCGCCTACAGCCGCGAGCCGAAGGTGCGCGAGCACATCGCGCGGCTCGCCGCCGAGGGGCGTGGCTGGGCCGGTGAGGACGAGTACGTCGTCGCGGTCGCCCTGCTCACCCGCTCGCCGCAGCTCCGCCGCGACCGTGCGGTCGAGCTGCTGCGCGCCCTGCAGCTGTCGGTCTAGCGATCGGGCGGGGGGACGGCGATCGGCGGCTCGGTGCCGGCGACCTCCACCTCCGTCGCGGGCTGGGTGCTCGGCGGCGTCGGGCCGGGCAGCTCGTCGTCGACGTAGCGCTCCCGGCAGGTCGCCCACCCGGTCGCCGCCAGCAGGACGACGCCGGTGTAGACCAGCACGAACATGCCGGTGTAGCCGCCGGTGAGCCCCCGGAACAGCCCGACCAGCAGGGGCCCGACGCCGGCCAGGGCGTACCCCCAGCCCTGCGCCACGGTCGACAGCGCGGCGACCGACTCCGGGGTGCGGCCGCGCAGGCCGAACAGCGCCAGCACCATGGCGAAGGTGCCCATGCCCAGGCCGAGGAGCGACACCCACAGCCACGGCACGGTCAGCGGGGCGAGCAGCAGCCCGGTCCAGCCGGCCAGGTAGCAGGCGACGAAGGCCAGCAGCATCGGCCGCTGCAGCTGCTGGCGCACCGCGACCAGCGGGACGACGGCGTTGAGCGGGATGACGATCAGCGCGTTCAGGCCCACCAGTGACCCGGCGGCCGCGGCGGACATGCCCTGGTCGCGCAGGTACTGGGCGGTCCAGCCGACGATCACGTAGGCCTGCATCGACTGGAGGCCGAAGAAGGCGGCCATCGTCCAGGCCAGCGGGCTGCGGGTCAGCGCCCGCATCCGGACCGCGGTGTGCGTGCTGCGCGAGGCGCCCGGCCGCACCGGCACGAACAGCCAGGGCAGTGCGGCGACGAGGGCGAAGGCCGCCCAGATGCCGAGCGCCCAACGCCAGCCGTCGGCGCCGGCGGCCGAGGCGATCGGGGCGGCCGAGACGCTGGCCACCGCGCCGCCGATCGCCAGCGCCGTGCTGTAGGCGCCCACCAGCAGCCCGGTGCGGCCGGGGAACCAGCGCTTCACCAGCCCCGGCAGCAGCACGTTGCCCAGCGCCCCGCCGACCATCGTGGCCACCGTGCCGGCCAGGAAGACCCACACGCTGTCGGTGGCCACGCGGCCCAGCAGGCCCGCGGTCATCACCAGCAGGGCGGCCGCCAGCACGTGCCCGTCCCGGAAACGGGCGGCGAGCGGGGGCCCGGCGAAGCCGATCAGCGCGAAGCAGATCAGCGGCATGCTGGTGATCAGGCCGGCCAGCCCGGAGGAGATGCCCAGCCCGCGCTCGACCTCCTCCAGCACCGGACCGACGCTGTTGACCGCGGTGCGCAGGTTGAAGCCGGTGAGCACGATCGCGGTGCCGACCAGGACGGCGCCGTGCGAGGCGGAACCGGCGGGCACGGGCGGAGCGTCGGGGGTGGAGCGGGTCACGTGCCCGGATCATCCTCCTGGCCCCGTGCGGCTGGGGAGGGGGCCTACCGGGAGACGGTGACCAGCACCGCCGCGACCTGCTCGGTGCTGCCGTCGGGGGCCACCCGCAGCAGCGCCAGCTCGTGCGGGCCGTCGCCGGCGGGGGCGGCGATCGCCAGCGTCGGGCTCAGGCACTGGCGCAGCCGCAGCGCCGGTCCGGCCTCGGTGGGGGTGTAGCTGACCGTGCTCCCGGCGTCGCCTCGGACCGGGGCGCCGTCCAGCGTGGCGACGTAGTCGACGCCGTCGGCGCCGGTGAGCCGGTAGCGGAGCACCGCGCCGGGGGCGACGACGCTGCTGGCCACCGCGATCGCCGGGGTGTCGCAGTCGGCGGTGAGCGGGACGTCCTCGGCCCCGCCGGTGCCGGCCAGTGCGAGCACGGCGAGCACGACCACTGCCACGGCCAGCCAGGTCCAGCCGCGGTTGCGCTGCAGCGGTGGGCGGTCGTCGGCCAGCGCCCGCTCGTCGTTGACGTCCCGCGCGTAGTGCAGCCGGGTGCGCCGGTTGCCCGCCGCCAGCTCGGGGTCCTCGCGCCCGCGGACGCCCCCGAAGATGAAGCTCACGCCGTCAGTGTCGCTGGTGACGTGCTGGAGCGGCGCCGGTGCAGGGGCCCGCCGCGAGCCTCGACGGCCCCGTCTGGAGGCTCGCCCTGAGCGTGCGAAGGGTGAGGGAGACGGGGTCCTTCATGGGGGGCACCGGGGTCCTCCTAGTGCCGGGTGGCCGCCGAGCCGGTGCCGGCCGGGTCGTCGGGCTCGGTGCCGACCTCCGGGCCCGAGCCGGTGCCCGGCGCGCCGGCCGGGGCCATCGAGCGCAGCAGGATCTGGCTCACGTCGAGCACCTCGACGTGCTCCTTGGCCTCGCCGGCCTGCTTCTTGCTGGTGACCGCGTCGCTCAGCATGGTGATGCAGAACGGGCAGGCGGTGGAGATGACGTCGGGGTCGAGGTCGAGCGCCTCCTCGGTGCGCTCGACGTTGATCCGCTTGCCGATCTTCTCCTCCATCCACATCCGCGCACCGCCGGCGCCGCAGCAGAAGCCGCGGTCCTTGCAGCGGTGCATCTCCTGGGTGGACAGGCCCTGGACGGAGCCGAGGATCTCCCGGGGCGGGGTGTAGACCTTGTTGTGCCGGCCCAGGAAGCACGGGTCGTGGTACGTGACCTTGCGGTCGACCGGGGTGACCGGGGTCAGCCGGCCGTCCTCGACCAGCTGGCCGAGCAGCTGGGTGTGGTGGACGACGTCGTAGTCGCCGCCGAGCTGCGGGTACTCCCGGCCGATCGAGTTGAAGCAGTGCGGGCAGGTGGCGACGATCTTCCGCCGGCCCGGCTCCCGGCCCTCGAAGACGGTGTTCAGCGTCTCCACGTTCTCCTGCGCCAGCTGCTGGAAGAGGAACTCGTTGCCCATCCGGCGGGCCGGGTCGCCCGAGCAGGTCTCCCCGTTGCCGAGGACGGCGAACTCCACGCCGGCGATGTGCAGCAGCTCGGCGACGGCCTTCGTCACCTTCTTGGCGCGGTCGTCGATGGCGCCGGCGCAGCCCACCCAGAACAGGTACTCGACGTCGTCGGGGATCGTGCCGTCGACCTGCCGGACCGCGAAGTCGAGGTCCTTCATCCAGTCCTCGCGGACGGTGCCGCCCACGCCCCACGGGTTCCCGCGGTTCTCCAGGTTGCGCATCATCACGCCGGCCTCGGAGGGGAAGCTGGACTCGATCAGCGTCTGGTAACGGCGCATGTCCATGATGTGGTCGACGTGCTCGATGTCGACCGGGCACTGCTCGACGCAGGCGCCGCAGCTGGTGCAGCTCCACAGCACGTCGGGGTCGATGACCCCGCCCTCCTCCAACGTGCCGACCAGCGGGCGGTGCGCCTGGGCGTCGTTGGTGCCCTCGATCCGGGCGTAGCCGGACGCCCAGACCTGCTCGTCACTGGCCTGCAGGGTGGAGTAGTCGGCGAAGTCGGGGGCGTTGTCCGACGCCTTGGTCGCGCCGGTCAGGTACGGGGCCTTGGCGTACAGGTGGTCCCGCAGATCCATGATCACCATCTTGGGAGACAGTGGCTTGCCGGTGTTCCACGCCGGGCACTGGCTCTGGCACCGCCCGCACTCGGTGCAGGTGGTGAAGTCCAGCATCCCCTTCCAGGTGAAGTCCTCGATCTTGCCGCGGCCGAAGACGTCGTCCTCGCCGGGGTCCTCGAAGTCGATCGGCACGCCGTTCGAGGTCATCGCCGGCAGCGGGCCGAGGGCCTGGGAGCCGTCGTCCTCGCGCTTGAAGTAGATGTTGAAGAAGGCGCTGAACCGGTGCCATGCGACGCCCATGTTCAGCACCCGGGAGATGGTGATCAGCCAGACCAGGCTGACGACGATCTTGACGAAGGCGACGACGGACAGCAGGTCGGGGCTCGCGGGCACGAGGTTCGCGAGCGCCCCGGAGACCGGGTGCGACCAGGCCGGGGCGTCGGTCAGGTCGGCCGCGACCTTGATCGCGCGGATGAGCAGGATGCAGACGCCGATGACCAGGACGACGGCCTCGACGAAGTAGCCGCGCCCCTCGTTCGACCCGGCGAACCGGCTCTGCCGCCCCTTCCGGCGCGGGTGGTCCAGCTGGCGCCGGACGATCAGGTACAGGATGCCCAGCACCGTGGCGGTGCCGACCAGGTCGACGAAGAGGTTCCACAGGGCCCACTCGCCGATCAGTGGGAGGTGCCACTCCGGGTTCCACACCTCGCCGAACGCCTCGACCAGGGTGAGGAACAGGCCGTAGAACCCGACGAAGACGAACCAGTGGGCGGCGCCGATGGCCGACCACTTGAGCATCCGGGTGTGTCCCAGCGACTCGACGGCCAGCGTCTTCAGCCGCGGGCCGACCGGGCCGGAGCGGGTCGGGTCGGGCTGGCCGGTGCGGAAGACCGCGAGCATCGCGCGGACCGCCTTGGTGGCGTAGACCACCGAGACGGCGAGCAGGAGCACGGCCAGCGTGCCGAGGACGATCTGCAGCGGGCCCATGGGCTCCCTCTCGTGCGCGCGTGCGGGCGTTCCTGCCCACCCGGGACCGACGTTGACCGGGCGGGGTCACGCTACCGGCCGGTAACCGGTGACCCCAGGGGGTCGCGTGGCGACGTCCCCTCCGCGCGTCGCTCTCCCTCCCGCGCTACTGCGCATGGTGCACTAGCTCCCGTGTCGCCAACGGGGCGGCGAGGGGGTGACGGGTGGATGCCAGCCAGCTGCTCAAGGGCGTGCTGGACGTCGCGGTGCTCGCAGTGGTCCGGGACGCCGACGGCTACGGCTACGACGTGGTGCGCCGGCTGCGGAACGCGGGCCTGGAGGACGTCGGTGACGCCTCGGTCTACGGCACGCTGCGCCGGCTGTACCAGGCCGGCGCGCTGACCTCCTACGTCGTCCCCAGCGACGAGGGGCCGCACCGCAAGTACTACGCGATCAACGACAGGGGACGCTCGGTGCTCGAGGACTCGACCAAGACGTGGCGGACGTTCGTCGACACCGTCGACGGCGTGCTGGACCGGGCGGTGGTCGCGTGACCGCCCCCGCGGCACCGGACTCCACCCGCGACCCTGCCCGCCAGGCGCAGAACTACCTGGTGGCGGTCGAGTGCGAGCTCAGCGACCTGCCTCCCGAGGAGCGCGGCGACCTGCTCGAGGACCTGGAGCAGCACCTGGCCTCGCTGGTCGAGGAGGACGACGACCGCCCGCTCGACGTGCGACTGGGCTCCCCGGTCGCGTACGCCGCCGAGCTGCGGGCCGCCGCCGGGCTCCCGCCGCGCGGTGGCGCCCAGCCGCCGCCGGACCGGATCGCGGAGCTGCGCCGGTGGCTGGCCCGGGCGCAGGCGCACCCGCTGGCCGGCGAGGTGCGTCGGCTGCTGCTCGAGCTCCGGCCGGCCTGGTGGGTGCTCCGCGGCTACCTGCTGATCGCCGTGCCGTGCGCCCTGGCCGGCGACTGGGACTTCCCCTTCCCGGCGCCGCTGGGCAGCGAGGCGCTCGGCGTCCTGCTCGTGCCGGCGGCGATCGCCGGCTCGGTCCGGCTCGGCCGCCGCGAGCTGCCGACCCGGCTGCGGGTGCCCGTCGTCGCCGGCGGCGCCCTGCTCGCGGTGGTCGCGTTCGCCGCGGTGGTCGACGCGTCACCGGGTTCGTCGGTCGACTACGGGTACGCCTCCGACTACGGCTACCCCGCCCCGGTGGTCGAGCAGGCGGTGGGGCAGTACCCGCTGGTCTCCCGGTACGGCCCGATCACCGACGTCCTGCCCTACGCCGCGGACGGGACGCCGCTGGAGGGGGTCCTCCTCTACGACCAGGACGGGCGGCCGCTGGAGGTCGGCTTCCAGGAGTGGTGGGCGGACGGGTGCGCCCGCGAGCTGCGCCAGCCGTTGGCCGACGACGGGGTGCCGGTGCCGAACGTCTTCCCCCAGCAGTACGTGCTGGACGGCTCGGGCACCGACCTGAACGGGGTGCCGGTGCCGCTGGGCTCCTGCGACGCGACCGTCCAGCGCCCCGAGGTGCCGCTGCCGCGGTTCCCGGCGGACACGTCGGTGTCGGAGGCCCCGGCCGCCGACTGACCCCACCGCCGCCCGCCGTCCCGGTCGCCCCGGGATCAGGTGAGCTGGTCGTGGGGGGGGGGGGGGGGGGGGGGGGGGGGGGGGGGGGGGGGGGGGGGGGGGGGGGGGGGGGGGGGGGGGGGGGGGGGGGGGGGGGGGGGGGGGGGG